>JAPLER010000054.1 GCA_026391115.1 Bacteroidota bacterium
TATAGCTTCTTTATTTTTGGCCCTTTGCAAGAGTTGGGAAGTATTATCACATCTTACAGAGAAGCAGAAACTTCAATCAATAATTTTGATACATTGATGAAGAAACCAGCAGACCATCATCCCACAAATCCTATTTTAATTGGAGATATTAATAAGCTAGAATTCAAATCAATTTCCTTTCAACATTTAACATCAAATTATAAAGCAATCGAGAATATTAGCTTTAGTGTAAAAAAAGGAGAAACAATTGCATTTGTTGGCCCAAGTGGGGCAGGAAAAAGTACACTAGTAAAACTATTGGTTGGATTGTATCGTCCACAAGAAGGGCAGATATTTTACAACGAAGTTGCTGGAAATGATATTGATTTTGATTTATTGCGTGGACAAATTGGATTTGTAACACAAGACACACAATTGTTTAGTGGAACTATTAAAGAAAATTTATTATTTGTTGCACCAAATGCAACTGAAGCAGATTTAATGGAAGCATTAGACAAAGCAAGTTGCCAAACTATTTTAAGCAAAGCAGATAAAGGCTTGGATTCATTAATTGGAGAAGGAGGTTTAAAATTAAGTGGTGGAGAAAAACAAAGACTTTCAATAGCACGTTCATTAATTCGCAAACCTAGATTATTGATTTTTGATGAGGCTACATCAGCATTAGATAGTATTACAGAAGAGGCTATTACCAACACAATTAGAAGTATTTCAGAAAATAAAAATCAAATAACTGTTTTAATTGCACATAGGTTAAGTACTATAATGCATGCCGATAGAATTTATGTTTTAGAACAAGGTAGTGTTGTAGAAACAGGTAACCATCAAGAACTATTAAATGAGAAGGGTTTGTACTATGCAATGTGGCGTCAGCAAATTGGCGAAAGAAAAAAAATGGCAACGGCATAATTACAACTCTTTTAACTTTTTTACTCTTAGTATAAAACTTCTTATTATTGCAACTTCAAATTTAAAAAATGAGTAATAACAATACACTTAAACCAATTTTCTCTAAAGAAAATTATTTGTTGATGATTATTGGTGGCATCATCATACTTGCAGGAATTATTTTAATGTCTGGTGGCAAAAGTGCAGACCCTAATGTATTTGATAAAAAACAAGTATATAGCACAACTAGAATAACGGTTGCACCTATTTTAATAATGCTAGGATTGGTTGTAGAAATTTATGCCATCTTCAAAAAAGGGAAAACTGCTTAAATTAATTTTATTTAAAGCGAAGATAATTCTTCGCTTTTTTGTTTTTAAATAATTTCAATGACAACAATACAATCCATCATCATAGCAATTGTTGAAGGCTTAACAGAGTTTTTGCCAATATCATCAACTGGTCATATGATTATTACTAGCTCTGTTATGGGTATAGAAAAAGACAATTTTGTTAAACTTTTTGAAGTGGCTATACAACTTGGTGCTATACTAGCTGTTGTTGTGTTATACTTTAAAAAGTTTTTTAATTTTAGTAGATGGCAGTTTTATTTAAAATTGGTTATTGCTGTTATTCCAGCATTGGTGTTAGGCAAATTATTGTCAGATAAGATTGATGATTTATTGGAAAGTCCATTAACTGTTGGCATTAGCATGTTAGTTGGTGGTGTTATACTATTATTTGTAGATAAAATATTTGTAAATGCAGCGATAGACAACGAAGAAAAAATAAGCTACAAAAAAGGATTCATTATTGGTTTATGGCAATGTATAGCAATGATACCTGGCGTAAGCAGAAGTGCTGCAAGTATTATTGGTGGTATGACCCAAAAGTTGACACGCAGTGCTGCTGCTGAGTTTTCTTTCTTTTTGGCAGTGCCTACAATGGTGGCAGCTACTGGTTATAAATTGTTAAAAACGTTTAAAGAAACTCCTGAAATTTTAAAAGATAAACATAATCTAATGTTGTTAGGCTTGGGCAATGTGGTAGCCTTTATTGTGGCGTTACTTGCCATTAAGTTCTTTATTGGGTTTTTACAAAAAAATGGCTTCAAAATTTTTGGTTGGTATAGAATTACTGCAGGGATAGTTGTATTGATTTTATTGCAACAAGGCATTATTAAATAACAGTTAAAGGTCTAGTTTATAGTTACTTTTATTTTTTAATCGATTAACAGTAAACTATCTTGTGCTTAAATAATTATAGTCTTTTAAAACACTTTCTATAAAATCTATCGGCTCTTTATTGCTATAAATATTTAAAACAGATTTTATTTTACTTGCTGTATTTTCTGCTAAATAAAAATCATAGTTTTTAAGTAATGTGTGGTGA
>JAPLER010000115.1 GCA_026391115.1 Bacteroidota bacterium
ACTTGCAAAAGCAAGATAAAGAAGTTACAGATACTGAATTAAAAAGCAATAGAATCATTTGCTTATCATCAAATCTATCGCACAACGATGTACCTGTTTCTTATAACTATTTAAGTAGATTTTTAAAAGCTGTAGAATAAAATATCTTTTTGACTTAGAGCCCTTGTGGCAATTAAAAACAAATCAATGTCATACTTCAATATACAACAACCAACACGTTTAAAAACAAGAGAAGTTAAAGTAGGTAATTTGCTTATTGGTAACAATCATCCAATTCGTGTGCAGACAATGACCACAACAGATACAATGGATACCATTGCAACTGTTGAACAATCTATTCGTTGTATAGAAGCTGGTGCAGAGTTGGTGCGTATTACAGCTCCTTCAAAAAAAGAAGCAGAGAACCTGCAAAATATAAAAGATGAATTGCATAAACGTGGCTATAATACACCATTGGTTGCTGATATTCATTTTACGCCAAATGCTGCTGAAATTGCTGCAAGAATAGTCGAGAAAGTAAGAGTGAATCCAGGCAACTATGTCGATAAGAAAAAGTTTGAGCAAATTGAATATACCGATGCTGAATATGCAGAAGAAATAGAAAGAATTAGAGAGCGTTTTACGCCACTTGTAAAGATTTGTAAAGAGTATGGTACTGCAATGAGAATAGGCACTAACCATGGCAGTTTGAGTGATAGAATTATGAGTCGTTATGGAGATACTGCTAATGGAATGGTGGAAAGTGCAATGGAATTTTTACGTATTGCTAGAGGCGAAGATTATCACAACATTATTCTAAGTATGAAAAGCAGCAACCCAATTGTAATGGTTGAAGCTTATCGTTTACTTGCCAAAACAATGCAGGATGAATTTGGCGAAATTTATCCTTTGCATTTAGGTGTTACTGAAGCTGGTGATGGCGAAGATGGAAGAATTAAAAGTGCTATTGGAATTGGTACTTTATTGCAAGATGGAATTGGTGATACGATTAGAGTTTCATTAACAGAAGATCCTGAATTTGAAATTCCTGTTTGTGTGGATTTAGTAAAGTTGAATTATCAGTTAGACATTGAGTCAGAAAGACAAAGACCAAAGACTAATGACCAAAGACTAATACCCAATTCCAAATTCCCAATTCCTCAAGTTATTGCAGATTTTATGCAAGCTGAAACTATTGCTCATCAAGACTTACAAAGCATTGGATATACTTATAATGAAGCTACAGACAAGTGGAATATTGGTGATGCAGCAGCAGATTTTATTTATACAGCAAATAAAATAATTGACTTTGCACTGCCAGGAACATTAAAAGTTTTGGTTGATGCAAATACTTGGAATGAAAATATTGACACAAAAAAGTACTATCCATTATACCAATCAAATGAAATTTTTGATGCAAGCAAAACCATAAACCTTAAACATCAAACCTTAAACTTTATTACCCTTGATGTTAGTAAAAATGTAGATGATATTATCGAAGCAACAAGCGATAATGACACTGTTGTTTATGTAATTTATTCTAACGAAACCAATGGAATGCAGCAATGCAGGGCATTTGTACAAGAATTGGCAGCACAAAATATTA
>JAPLER010000085.1 GCA_026391115.1 Bacteroidota bacterium
AAAAAGAAAAAAAACAGCAACCTAAAATTGCTGCCGTAAAAAGTATTTTTTTTATGTACGATTTTCTTTTTTTCACTCAATAAAAAATTGCTCTTGTACTTGCTATAGAACTGTTATCTTATCATTTAATGTAGTAATTGAATATAGTAATTAACTGATCGTAACATTCATTTGTTCAAGAATTTTATTTAATTCTTGAATACTATAATATTCAACTGTTATACTACCGTGACCACTTTTGTTGTGGTTTAATTTTACCTTAGTTGCAAAGTGAGATGCTAAGTTATCTTCTATTTTTTTATATGCTGGTGGCAAAGCATTTTTTAGGCTATTATTAACATTTAAGTTACCACCTGCTTTATACATTTTACGAACAAGTTCTTCTGTTTGCCTTACACTTAGTTGGCCTTTTTTGATTTCATTATAAATGTACAATTGTTTATCAACGTGGTCCAATGTAATAATAGCACGTGCATGTCCCATTGTAATAACACCACCACGCACAGCCATTTGAATATCTGGTGGTAAACGAAGCAAACGAATATAATTTGTTACAGTACTTCTTTCTTTACCCATTCTATCTGCAACTTGCTCTTGTGTGTAATCCAACTCTTCCATCATACGCTTATAACTCAACCCAATTTCTATGGCATTTAAGTCTTCACGTTGTAAGTTTTCTAATAAGGCTAATTCAAGTAATTCTTGGTCATTTGCTTGACGAACATATACTGGCACATCTTTTAAACCAGCAATTTTACTGGCTCTAAAACGTCTTTCACCTGCAATTAATTGATATTTTCCATTAGCAAGTTTACTTACAGTTAATGGTTGAATAATGTCATGTAAACGAATAGATGTAGCCAACTCACTTAAAGCCGTTTCATCAAAATCTCTACGTGGTTGTTTTGGGTTAATGACAATACTGTCTAATGGAATACGAACGCTGTGAGTAACTTCTTCAACTACATTGTTTTTTAAATTACCTGTTGTAGTTTTTAAATCTTCGTTAATATTTTGCAACAAAGAACGAATGCCCTTGCCCAATAATTCTTTATTATTATTATTTTTTCCTAATGCCATTGTTGAATTATGTTGAATGTTGAATTGTAAATTTTGAATGAAACAATAGCTATAAAATAGTATCAACCAATCATTTAAAATTCAACATTTAAAATTTAAAATTATTCAATTATTCTTTCTTCATTACTCATCTTAGTCATATTATTTTTTTGCAAAATTTCTTTGGCTAAGTTTAAATAATTAATTGCTCCTTTACTTTCACTATCATACAAAATTGCAGGTTTGCCTACACTTGGGGCTTCACTTAATCTGGTATTTCTGTGTATTAAAGTATTAAATACCATATCGTCAAAGTGTTTACGCACCTCGCTTACAACCTGATTACATAAACGTAAACGCCCATCATACATTGTCATTAAAATACCTTCAATTTGTAAATCTGGGTTTAAACGGCTTTGCACAATTTTAATGGTATTCAATAATTTGCCCAAACCTTCTAATGCAAAAAATTCGCATTGTACAGGTATTAAAACACTATTTGCTGCTACCAAGCTATTTACTGTAATTAAACCCAAGCTAGGGCTACAATCTATTATAATAAAATCATAATCATCTTTAATTACCTCCAAACAATTCTTCATTACATTTTCTCTGTTAGGATAATTTATCATTTCAATTTCTGCACCCACTAAATCAATGTGTGATGGTATTAAATCTAAATGAGGAATATCACTTTTTAAAATCACTTCACGTGCAGGTGTGTTATTTGCCATACAATCGTACAAACTGTGTGTGATATTATGTAAATCAAAGCCAATTCCTGTTGTACTATTTGCCTGAGGGTCGGCATCTACCAATAGCGTTCTGTATTCTAGCACAGCCAAACTTGCAGCTACATTAATAGCACTCGTGGTTTTGCCTACTCCACCTTTTTGATTTGCAACACCTATAATTCTTGCCATATTTATATATTTACTTCAAGGGTGGCAAATGTAAATAAATTAACGAGTTTTTGGCTAAACGCTTGAAATAGATTTCAACAATTTGATTTATTTTTTGTGGCAAAGCCTGTGTATAACTATTTTGTAGCTTTGCTTGAAACTCATTTATGTAGTTAATTAAATTTTTTTCATACAAAAGAAATTGATTTTGAAACTATTGATAAGCTTATGTTTAAAATCGAATTCAAAATGTTTTCAAAATCAGTAAACTTATTCAACAATGATATAGTTTTAAAATATTCCATTTTAACTATCTAGCATAATTAAAGCACCGCTATTTTCGCCACCAAATAATTTGCTTTTATGAGTGCCATTAACTACGATAATTATAAAAAGAATTTCTCTCCTCAAGGTCTTGTTCATATTTACAAAAGTTTGTTATTACCAAGAATGATTGAAGAGAAAATGCTGGTATTGCTTCGTCAAGGAAAAATAAGCAAGTGGTTTAGTGGCATTGGGCAAGAAGCTATTGCAGTGGGCAGCACCATTGCATTACAGCCAGATGAATGGATTATGCCTTTGCATAGAAACTTGGGTGTTTTCACCTCTCGTAATATGCCTTTACATAAATTATTTATGCAGTGGCAGGGCAATAAAGATGGTTATAGTAAAGGGCGAGAAAGAAGCTTTCACTTTGGTTCTATGGAACACCATATCTGTGGAATGATTTCTCATTTAGGTCCACAAATGGCAATCGCAGATGGCGTTGCATTGGCTCATAAATTAAAAAATGAAAATAAAGTTTCTGTTGCATATACAGGTGATGGAGGAACAAGTGAAGGCGATTTTCACGAAGCTTTAAATGTTGCTGCTGTATGGGATTTGCCAGTAATCTTTATTATAGAAAATAATGGTTATGGATTAAGCACACCTACCAATGAACAATATAGATGCAACAATTTAGTTGACAAAGCTATTGGTTATGGAATGAAAGGAATACAGATTGATGGCAATAATATTTTGGAAGTTTTTCATACCATAAAACAAGCTCGTGAATATTGTATTAAAGAACAAAAGCCCATTTTAATTGAGTGCTTAACTTTTAGAATGCGTGGACACGAAGAAGCTAGTGGAACGAAATATGTGCCTAAAGAACTGTTTGAAGAATGGGGGCATAAAGATCCTGTTAAGAATTTTGAACAATTTATAATTGAAGAGGGCTTCATTACAGAAATGGAAGTTGCCGATATTAGAAATGGATTTAGAAATCATATTGAAAGTGAATTGCAGGTTGCATACAATGCTGCTGAAATGGTTGTGGATATTGTAACAGAATTAAGTGATGTTTATGCTGATAATAAGTCAAAAGTCAAAAGTCAAAACCAAAAAGTTAATCACCAAATCTCAACTTCTAATTCCAAAGAATTAAGATTTATTGATGCCATTAAAGAAGCTCTATATCAATCAATGCAGCAACACCAAAACCTTGTAATAATGGGTCAGGATATTGCAGAGTATGGCGGTGCATTTAAAATTACAGAAGGCTTTGTTGAACAGTTTGGAAAACATCGTGTTCGCAACACACCTATTTGTGAAAGTGCCATTGTGGGTGCAGCTTTGGGTTTGGCATTAGAAGGACATAAAAGTGTTGTCGAAATGCAATTTGCCGATTTTGTAACAGTTGCTTTCAATCAAATCATAAACAACCTAGCTAAAATTCATTATCGTTGGGGTGTTGCTGCAAATACTGTTGTGCGTATGCCAACAGGTGCAGGTGTTGGTGCAGGTCCTTTTCATAGCCAAAGCAACGAAGCTTGGTTTACACATACTCCAGGGTTGATTGTTGTTTATCCAAGTAATCCTTTTGATGCAAAAGGATTATTTATAGCTGCTATCAACAATCCAAACCCTGTATTGTACTTTGAACACAAAGTTTTATATAGAAGCATTAGTGGCAATGTTTCAAGTGAATATTATGAAGTAGAAATTGGCAAAGCAAATACCGTAAATACTGGCGATGATATTACCATTATTACTTATGGTGCTGCTGTGCATTGGGCTTTGGATTATGCAAAAGCAAATAGAGATATTAACATTGAAATATTAGACCTTAGAACACTGGCTCCTTTGGATTATACAGCCATTAAAAACGCAGTTGCAAAAACAGGTAAAGTTTTATTGCTACACGAAGACACGTTAACTGGAGGAATTGGTGGAGAAATTAGTGCGTGGATAAATGAGCATTGCTTTGAAATGCTGGATGCACCTATACTTCGTTGTGCAAGCCTTGATACACCAATACCTTTTAATATGGATTTGGAAAAGAACTTTTTAGCAAAAAGTAGGTTGGATGAATGTGTGAAGAAATTATTAAATTACTAGAAATATCATTCGCTTTGTTACTATTAAAAGATTAAATAAATGTTAACCCAAAACGAACAAGAATTTTTAGATTATTGGCAAGAAAAAAGAAACCAAAATAAATTTAACCCTTTTTTCTTTGGCAAAGGGTTTTCAATTGGAATAGGTATTGGCTTACTAATTACACTAAGTTTTGTTATTGGCTGGGACAAGCAAGTGGCAGTAAATGCATTGAATCTAGCAGTTGTTCCTATTGCTTTTTTGGCAATTGCCATTTTCTGTGCATTATTTTACAATAGTTTTATGTATGAACAAAATGAGCAACGATATCAAGAGCTGTTAATCAAGAAAAACAAACAGTATAAGTAACACTTTGCCTACTTACTGTAAAACTATTCCTTGTTGTATTATTTATCCCCCTACTTTTGCACCTCAAAAAATCAAACCGTGAGTCTATGGTTATTTGTCTTTAGCAAAACCAAAGATTAAAGACGAATGATAAAGACTTTAAACAAAATAATTAACAATTAAAAACAATGGCGGACTTAAAATTTCAAAGAAACTTTGGTATTGCTGCACACATTGATGCTGGTAAAACCACAACTACTGAGCGTATTTTACGCTACACAGGTATGATTCATAAAATTGGTGAAGTGCACGACGGTGCTGCTACAACCGATTGGATGGAGCAAGAAAAAGAAAGAGGTATTACTATTACATCTGCTGCTGTTAGCTGTCAATGGAAGTTTCCAACAGTTAAGGGTGTTGCTGATGCAAATACTAAAAGCTATTACTTCAATATTATTGATACTCCAGGTCACGTAGACTTTACTGTAGAAGTTGAACGCTCTATGCGTGTTTTGGATGGTTTGATTGCTTTATTTAGTGCAGTTGATGGTGTTGAGCCTCAATCTGAAACTGTATGGCGTCAGGCAAATCGTTATAAAGTACCAAGAATTGGATTTGTAAATAAAATGGATAGAAGTGGTGCTGATTTCTTGATGGTGGTTAACCAAGTTAAAGAAATGTTAGGTGCTAATGCTGTGCCTTTGCAATTACCAATTGGTGCTGAGGATAATTTTACTGGAGTTGTTGACCTTATTAAAATGAAAGGAATTATCTGGCATATGGAAACAGAAGGAATGACTTTTGATGAAATTGATGTTCCTGCTGATATGGTTGAAGAAGCAAACGAATGGAGAGCTAAATTGGTTGAAAGTGTTGCTGAATATGATGACAACTTAATGGAAAAATTCTTTGATGATCCTAATAGTATTACTGAAGAAGAAATGCATGAAGCTATTCGTAAAGCTTGTATTGATTTAAGCATTGTCCCAATGATGTGTGGTTCATCTTTCAAAAACAAAGGTGTTCAAACTGCATTAGATGCTGTTTGTCGTTACTTGCCTTCACCTGTTGATATTGAAGATACAGTAGGTACAAATCCAGATACTGGCGAACAAATTACTCGTAAAGCAGATGCTAAAGAACCTTTTGCTGCATTGGCTTTCAAAATTATGACAGATCCTTTTGTTGGTCGTTTGGCATTCTTTAGATGCTACTCTGGACACTTAGATGCTGGTTCTTATGTATTGAATGTACGAAGTGGTAAAAAAGAGCGTATCAGTCGTATTATGAAAATGTTTGCTAATAAGCAAAACCCTGTTGATTTCATTGAAGCAGGAGATATTGCAGCAGCAGTTGGATTTAAAGAGATTAAAACTGGTGATACTTTGTGCGATGAAAAACATCCTATCACTTTAGAAAATATGTTTATTCCAGAACCAGTTATCGCTATCGCAGTTGAGCCTAAAACTCAAGCTGACGTTGATAAAATGGGTATGGCAATTGCTAAGTTGGTTGAAGAAGATCCTACATTACGTGTAAACACTGATGAAGATACTGGTCAAACAATTTTACGTGGAATGGGTGAACTTCACTTAGAAATTATCATTGACCGTATGCGTCGTGAGTTTAAAGTAGAAGTAAATCAAGGTGCTCCTCAGGTTGCTTATAAAGAGTGTTTTGGAATAATGGTTACACACCGTGAAGTATTGAAAAAACAATCTGGTGGTCGTGGTAAATTTGCTGATATTCAATTTGATTTAGGACCAGCAGATGAAGAGTGGTTAAAAGAAAATGAAGGCAAACACTTCCAATTTGTAAACGATTTGTTTGGTGGATCAATCCCTAAAGAATTTGTTCCTGCAATATTGAAAGGTTTCGAAACTTCAATGACAACAGGTGTTTTAGCTGGTTATCCAGTTAGAGATATGAAAGTTAGAGTATTTGATGGTAGCTACCATGATGTGGATTCTGATGCAATGAGTTTTGAACTTTGTGCAAAATCAGCATTCAGAGTTGCTGGACGTAAAGCAAAGCCAACTTTACTTGAGCCAATAATGAAGGTTGAGGTATTAACACCAGACCAATATATGGGTGATGTTACTGGTGACTTGAATAGAAGACGTGGTATGCTAGAAGGTATGGATAGCCGTGCTAATTTACAAGTTATCAAAGCTAAAGTGCCATTGAGTGAAATGTTTGGATATGTAACACAATTACGTTCATTGTCTTCTGGTCGTGCAACTTCTACAATGGAATTTTCTCATTACAACCCTGCACCAAACAATATTGCAGAAGAAGTAATGGCTAAAAACAAAGGAAAAATTAAAGAAGAAGATTAGTATTTCTTTTAAAATAATAATAAAGACCTCACTATTGTGGGGTCTTTTTATTGAAATAAAGAAATACATTTACAAATTATCAAACATAAATCTAAATAATACGCTAATTTTTTATTTGCAAAAGATAGTATAGTATTGTTTTTTTTAAATTAAAATATGAGTAGAGAATTATATTTTATGCAAGAAGCCATAAAAATTGGCATTGAAGGAATGAACAACAATGCTGGTGGTCCATTTGGTTGTGTTATTGTACAAGGCGATACTATTGTGGGCAAAGGCTGCAACAAGGTAATTAGTACAAACGACCCAACTGCACATGCCGAAGTTTCGGCAATACGCGATGCTTGTAAAAATTTAAATACATTTCAACTGAACGATTGTGAGGTGTATACTTCTTGCGAACCATGTCCTATGTGTTTAGGTGCAATTTATTGGGCAAGGCCCAAAAAGATTTATTATGCCAATAATAGGCAAGATGCTGCTAATATTGGATTTGATGATAGTTTAATTTACGACGAAATTAACACATCTTTAGAGAACAGAAAAATCCCAATAAGTTGTATTGGAAGAGAAGATGCATTAAAAATGTTTGACGAATGGAGCAAAAAACAAGATAAAACTGAATATTAAAATAACTTAAATTCAATACAAAAACTATTTTTGTAAAATATTATGAAAGAGAAAATTATATTTTTATTTCTTGCTTTATTTAGCACAATAGCAATTTTGGGCTTTATTTTTAAATTAATATTTTGGCTTGGCTCAAGATCGGCTAAAAAAGTTGGTTTAATAAAAAGCTACTTTGTTTTTTTCTCAATACATGATATACATAATGCAACATCTAAGTCCTCTAAGAACTTTAGAAAATATAGTAATATTATTAATAAATAACAAATACATTGGAAAAAAAAATAACATCACATATACAAAAAGGTTGCATTGTTGCCATAACTTATATTTTATTTAATACAGTTATAACTTTTGCCAAATTAACCAATGCACAATGGACCGATTTTGTAGCTTGGTTTATTATTATTGTGGGTACACTGCTTTCTGTTCATCTTTTTGGAAAACAACATCAAAACAATCAACACTTTGGTAGCTTATTTTCTCACGGATTTAAAACAGCTGCTGTAGCTACTTGCTTCATTTTTATTTATATACTGATAAAAGTTTATCTTTTCGATAAACAATGCATATTTGATTTTGCGGTATCTATGGCAAAATCACAAGATGCAAAAGTGAATGAAAAAATATTTCTGACAAACCTGCAAAGCAAACCAGAGAATATTAGACGATTTTCTCTACTATACATCTCAATGAAAATTATGTCTATATTATTTTTAGGTATGATTGGTTCATTGGTAGGTGCAGTGGCAACCCCAAAACAAAATCTTCAAACAAAATAAATATGGACATTTCTATTGTAATACCACTTTTTAATGA
>JAPLER010000136.1 GCA_026391115.1 Bacteroidota bacterium
AAAACATTTGCTTGAAAAAAATGGTTTTGAAATTATAACTATTGATAAAAGTGGTGATTTTTATATGACATTGCACCAATTAAAAATGGTTTACTTGAGTGATGAACTTTTACCTTCTATTCCTGTTATTGGCAAAATAAAATTTATAACAACTAATGTGAGGCCAATTATTTTATTTATAAGAAATGGATGGTTTTTATTATTTAAAAGTGTTATGCCCAAACGATTTGACTTGTATCTGAACAACGTTGTTTTGGCAAAAAAAATTAGATAAGTTTATAATTTTTATACTCAAAAAATCTTTTGTCAGTTATTAAGTGTAAAGCCTTTAATAATTTCTCTTTTGTAGTCATATTATTTTTTGCAGGGTTATAATTAAACTTCCAATCAATTGAATTTACTCTTTTTTGCATAACACTAGGATGAGATTTTGTGAATGGAAACAAATAATCAAAATCGCTATAATCATATTCACCTTTATAAACCTTCTCATATTCTTTCACCCAATCATTAGTTGCATTATATCTATTACCAAACTCAATGTGTTTCTTCTTGGCTTGTTTTGGGCTACGAACGTGACTATAATGATACACACTTGCATCAATGGCTTTAACAGTTAGTTTTTCACCTTTTTCAACATTTGTTTTTTCTGGAGACGAGTACAATCTAAAACCTTGTGAGTCTCTATAACTTCTTATGTTTTTATTATTGCGTATTATTCTTATTTCGTGTTGATGAAATCTGCGTGAAGGTGCATAATGATTATAATCTCCAAAGAAATTGATGAACTTAAATAATAAACCTTGCACTTGTTTATTGCTTAAATTATCAAACATCGCTTGTTTTATTTTTGGCAAATCATTTTCGTGTATAATTTCATCTGCCTGTATATGAAACAACCAGTCAGCATCTGCATTACAATTATCAATACCAATGTTAGATTGCTGAGCAAAAATTAAACCGCCAGTTCTCATTTTATCATCCCAAATGGTATCAACAATTTTTATTCTATTGTCGTTTAAATTTTCAACAGCTTCTCTTGTTCCATCATTACTATCCCCAATTACAACAATAAATTCATCAACAACTGGCAACACACTTTTTATAGCTTCTAAAAAAGGATAGTCTATTGTAAAACCGTTTCTTACATAAGTAAATGCACTTACTTTCATTTGGCGAAGATAATAACCTGAGGAAAAATAATTTGATAATATTTGAGTGCTATTGCCAGCTAGATTGGATAATATCACCAGTTAACAAGTTTATAAGTAGCCTTTTTTCTGTTAACTTAGTTTCACCGCTTGTACAGCTACAATTCACAGAAGCATTAATATTTAATGTATTATTATTAATAAATACTTCACTTAAAGAATAATTATATTCCCCTTGTTTAGTATTGTTATTTGCACACTCATAGTAGGCATACAAACTCTGATATTGGTAGGCTTCTAGCAACTTATTTATTCTGCTCAATTTTTTATAATCTGCAATACCATTGGCTATTCTAAACATATTTATTTTACTTTCCTTATCGCTAAACCATTGCAGAGTTAACTTATTTTTTGTGGTAACAGAGTCTTTAGAAAGCTTTACATTTTGCATCCTTAAAATGCTATAAAATTTTTCAAAACCCTCATTGCTATGAGCATAATTTTTTTTACTAATTTGAGTTGTATCAACTGCTGTTAAAACTACATCTTGATTCATATTATTATTAGTCCAATTACCCTTAAATGTTTTAAAATCTTTAGTTGTAAAAACAAATTTTTGGTTATATACATACTGCTGAGTGCTATCATTAAAATATTCATCACTTATGGTAAACTCATTTTGGGCTTCGTCTATTTCTACACTTAAAAAATTATCTTTTAAAGAAGATTTATAAAAGTAGCGTGCAGCAATATCTGTATCACTTTTGTAATGTATAGCCATTACAATAGGGTTTTTACCAATTGTGCCTTGTAGCAAATAATTGTATTGAGAGAATACATTATTAACACAAATAAGCAATGCTATTATTGATACATTTTTTTTCAAAACAGTTTATATAAAATGATTAAGCTTCAATCAAATCCAATTCTACTCTTAAGTTATCAATAATAAATTCCTGGCGTTGTGGAGTGTTTTTGCCCATATAATATTCAAGCAATTGTTGTATGTGTTGTCCTTCTTCAAGCAACACAGGTTGCAAACGCATATCAGCAGCAATAAATCTTTCAAACTCTTCAGGACTTATTTCACCCAACCCTTTAAATCGGGTAATCTCTGGTTTATTGCCTAGTTTCTTCATTGCTGCTTGCTTCTCAGTTTCATCATAGCAATAAATGGTTTCTTGTTTATTACGCACCCTAAATAATGGAGTTTCTAAAATAAAAACGTGATTTTGTTTTACCAAATCTGGAAAGAATTGTAAAAAGAAAGTCATTAACAATAAACGAATGTGCATACCATCAACATCGGCATCTGTTGCTATAATAATATTTTTATAACGTAGTGCTTCTAATCCATCTTCTATATTTAAAGCGTGTTGCAACAAGTTAAATTCCTCGTTTTCATACACCACTTTTTTTGTCATTCCATAACTGTTCAAAGGCTTACCACGTAGGCTAAACACAGCTTGAGTGTCTACACTTCTTGCTTTTGTAATAGAGCCACTTGCACTATCTCCCTCTGTAATAAATATAGATGACTTTTGTTGCAGTTCTAAAAACTGTTCTCTATTTTTCACAGGTACATCATCGTTTAAATGCACCCTGCAATCACGTAATTTTTTGTTGTGTAAGTTGGCTTTTTTAGCACGTTCATTTGCTAGCTTTCTTATACCACTTAATTCCTTTCTTTCCTTTTCGCTTTGTTCAATTCTTTTCTTTAAAGCTTCGGCAACAGCAGTATTTCTATGCAGGTAATTATCTAATTCTTTTGCTAAGAAATCTTCTATAAACTTCCTCAAACTTTTTCATTGATGGGCCACCTTCACTTACAACGCTACTACCCAATTTTGTTTTTGTTTGACTTTCAAACACAGGCTCCTGAACACGCACAGATACAGCAGCAACAATACTTTGACGTATATCTGCCACATCATAATCTTTCTTATAAAAATCACGAATTACTTTTACATAACCTTCTCTAAAAGCTTGTTGGTGTGTGCCACCTTGTGTAGTATATTGACCATTTACAAAGGAAAAAATGTCCTCACCATAATCGTTATTATGGCTCAATGCAATTTCGATATCTTCTCCTTTTAAATGAATAATTGGATAACGCAATTCATCTGCATTTGTCTTGCGTGTCAACAAATCCAGCAAACCATTTTTACTTATATATCGCTTGCTATTAAAGTTGATAACAAGCCCTGCATTTAAGTAACAATAATTCCAAAATTGATTGTCTAAATACTCATGCAGGAATTTATAATTGTGGAATATTTTTTCATCGGCAATAAAAGTTACAAGCGTTCCATTTTCTTCGGTAGTTGTGGTTTCTTTATGTTCTTTTGTTAAAACACCACGTTCAAATTCTGCTACTTTAGCTTTACCTTCTCTAAAGCTTTCTACTTTAAAATAACTGCTTAAAGCATTTACAGCTTTTGTACCCACACCATTTAACCCTACACTTTTTTGAAAGGCTTTGCTATCGTACTTAGCACCAGTATTTATTTTACTTACCACATCTACAACTTTGCCCAAAGGAATACCACGACCATAATCTCTTATAGTCACCACCTTTTGTGAAAGTGTAACATCAACGTGGCGACCAAAGCCCATTGTATGTTCATCTATACAGTTATCTATCACTTCTTTTACCAATACATAAATACCATCGTCGGCAGCACTACCATCGCCCAATTTACCTATGTACATTCCCGGACGCAGCCTGATATGTTCTTTCCAATCGAGGCTTTTAATATCTTCCTCGTTATAATTTGATGCCATTGACTTGATTATTAATTATGAATAACCTTAATTGTTAAAGTTGCAATGTAATGGAAGTAAAATGGAAAAGTGTTGTTGTGGAAAAATGATAAGCAGAATACCTACATTTGAAACTTTAACTATGCTCTCATTTCTTAAGCATCATTTTCTTAACCCACTAAAAGAACTGTTACACGATAGTAAAACTATTGGTATTGGATTACTATGTTGCACCGTTGTTTCTTTATTGCTTTCCAACTATTCGCTCACCAATATTAATTATATACATTTTTGGAATAATTCTTTTGTTGAAAATCATCAACAGCATCTTAGAATTGGTATCATTCAATTGCCCAATTCTATACTACAAATTATCAACGATTTTTTAATGACCATTTTCTTTTTTGCAGTTGCTATGGAAATTAAAAGAGAAATTGTTGATGGAGAATTATCATCTACCAAAAAAGCGGCATTGCCTGTATTTGCAGCATTTGGTGGTATGATAGTTCCTGCAATTATTTTTTTGTTCATTACTAAAAATACATATTATACCAATGGCTGGGCTATACCTACAGCAACAGATATTGCTTTTACAATTGGTATTGCATCAATGCTTGGTAAAAGAATACCCAATAATCTAAAAATATTTTTAATGGCATTGGCTATTATAGACGATTTGGGTGCTATTGTAGTGATTGCATTTTTTTATGGCAGTACTATTCATTGGATATACTTAATACTTGCAGCTGCTATAATGATTGTTTTATATGTACTCAATAAACTAAGATTCAAATTTGGTGTTGCACACTTTATGCTTGGTTTAATACTTTGGTATTGTATTTTCAACTCTGGTATTCACGCTACTATTGCAGGTGTTGCATTTGGTGCTATTGTACCTAAAAAGTTTTTGCAACAATTCGAAATAATATTACACAACTGGGTATATTTTTTAATACTTCCATTATTTGTATTGGCAAATACAGCCATTACCATTTCAAGCAATTTTAGTGTAGTAGAGCATCAAAGTTTGTTCTTAGGTATTGTATTGGGTTTAGTCGTTGGTAAGCCTTTAGGTATTTTTTTAATTTGCTTTATGTTCACTAAGTTTAAAGTTGTAAACCTACCCGAAAACGTCTCTTATAAAACTTTATTGGTGGGTGCAACCCTTGCTGGCATTGGATTTACTATGAGTATTTTTATTGCAACATTGGCATATAATAATCTGCTGTTGCAAGACGTATCAAAAATGGCAACATTAATTGCATCTGCATTAGCAGCAATTATAGGCGTTGTGGTAGCATTAATTTATTTACCCAAAATACAAAATGAAACGAGTTAATCATTGCTAAAAATAATTATAAAATTCTTTGTAATATTTACAATAACATTCACACATATATCTCATTAATTGCTTAAGCAACAACAAATCAAATTTTAAATTTTAACTATTATGGAATCAAATGTTTTACTCCACTATTGGTGGGTTGGGTTATTAGTACTTTGTATTATTTTATACAAATTTATTTTAAGGGTTTTCTTTGGAATGGTTATCGTTCCAGAAAATAGAATTGGTTTAGTTACCAAAAAGTTTGTGCTGTTTGGTGCCAATAAAGAACTACCAGATGGTAGAATTATTGCCACAAAAGGCGAAGCTGGTTTTCAGGCTAGAGCACTGGCACCAGGTTTATATTGGGGAATGTTTCCTTGGCAATATGGTGTAGATATGACACCCTTTGTGGTAATACCAGAAGGTAAGATAGGCTTGGTATTGAGCAATGATGGTGCAGAATTACCAACAGGTAATATTTTAGCGAGAAAAATTGAAAGCGATAACTTTCAGGATGCTGAAAAGTTTTTAAATAATGGTGGACAAAAGGGTCGTCAAACTGCAATACTTACTGCTGGTACATATCGTATCAATACTTATGCTTTTACCATTGCAGTTGCCGATATGGTACACATTAAAGAAAATATGGTGGGTATTGTTACAATGCTTGATGGTAAACCCATTCGTGTGGGTCAAATTGCTGGAGAACAAATTGAAGGACACAATAATTTCCAAGATATTGACACATTTTTAGCCAATGGTGGTAACAGGGGTTTACAACCACAAGTAATGTTGGCGGGTAGTTATTTCATCAATCCTTGGGGTATTCAAATAGAGGAAATACCAATGACAGATGTGCAAATTGGTTACGTAGGTGTGGTGATTTCGTATATTGGTGATGATGGCAAAGACTTAACTGGTGAGACTTTTAAGCATGGTAATATTGTAAGCAAAGGACAACGTGGACTTCCTACATTTGAGAGGACATTGCAACTAAGAGCAATTGCTTACTTTTAATTTTATGACAACAGCAAAAAGGTACTACACAACCGAGTTTAAAATCAAAGCAGTAGAACTGAGCAATTTGAAGGGTTCAGTGAA
>JAPLER010000029.1 GCA_026391115.1 Bacteroidota bacterium
GATGGATATAAACTAACTTGACTACCTAAAGTACAAGATGTAAAGGCTGCAGTATTACTACCATATTGTGAAAGAATAGTTGCACTTGCAGGGCTTTGATTTACAGTCATTGTAATAGCATTACTTGTTGCTGTAGCACTTGTTTGGCAAGTATTATTTGCAGTTAATACACAAGTAATTATATCGCCATTAGATAACGTGTTAGCAGGGAAAGTAATACTAGAACCTGTTGCAACATTATTACCATTTTTCTTCCATTGATATATTGGAGACGTACCTGTATTTGTACCTGATGCTGTAAAACTAGCTACATCATTACTACAGATTGTTGTTACTCCTGTAGAAATAGATACACTTGGAGTAACAGTTGTTGGAACAGTTAGTGTTGCTGCATTAGAAGTTAATGTAGCATTACCCATATATGTTACTATGCAACGATATTGATTATTGTTTAAACCAGTTGGGTCGCTTACTGTAAGTGTTGCTGTTGTTGAGTTGTTATAAACAGAACCATTTGCAACATTATTCCATGTGCTACCACTATTGCTGCTTGTTTGCCATTGATAAGCATAAATTGCATTTGTACCAGTAACCATTGCAACACTAAATGTTGTTGTGCTACCTATACAAACTGTTTTATTTGTTGGTTGTGTAGCAATTCCTGTAGGTGCAAAACAAATACCTCTAAATGCTATAAAGTTATTAGCACTTGCAACATTTACTATTTTAGTATAACTACTTGTAATATTTGATGAACTTAAACTTTCAGTTATTTTATAAATTGCATTCATACCACCAGTTGCAGAACTGCCTCCAGTTGATGCAAATAAAGTAACATTACCCCCACTTACATAACCTGTTAAACCACGAGCTGCAGTATCTAAAGCCAATGTACCAGCAGCAACCCAGTTAATACCATTAAACTGGAATTTTCTGATTGTAGTTGATTTGCTACCATCATCAGCAACATAAAGAATAGTTGAAGAAGCAAAAAAGAAACCGTATGGAGATCCTAATGCTGGAATATCTGTACCGGCAAGATTAGTTAACACATTAGTAGTGCCCGATGTAGGTATTCCAGTTCCAACTGAAGCAACTCTTACTCCTGAACCAGATGAAACATACAATTGACCATTAAATATATTCACAACTCTTAAGTTAGTTGTAGTAGTTGATAATTGTAAAGAAGTAGTAGCACCTTTTGCTGCATATCTTATTCCACCAGCACCGCCAACAACATAAATATCATTACCATTTGCTAACACACCACGAGCATTATTACCACTTGCCCAATCACTTAATCTTGTAGTAGTATCAACGTTTTGGTTTCTATCTACCAATGCACACACTCTGTTTACAGCAGTACCAGTTGTACCAGTTAAAGATGAAGCATAACCAGTGTAAGCGTAATAACCAGGAACAGCAACATTTAACCCATTTGTATTTAAAGTTAAAGCACCATCAGAAGTTCCAGTTCCAGTAGATACAATGCTAAGACTAGATGCACTTGTGGTGGCTTTCGTTAAGCGAGTTGATTGAACAAAAGTTCCACTTTGAGTATATTCATCTAAGTAAACTGCATTACCTGTGTTTACTAAATTACTTGCACCATCTCCAGAACGATAAACAATAATATTACCAGGAGTAAATGGTGAGTTACTAACGATAGCAACCTTTAAATAATCAGAAGCAGTTGTAGAAGCCAAACAAGCAAAATTTGAAACAATACTACAGCTTATACTATCTGAGTTAGCAAGTGTATTTGTTGAATATGTTGCAGAAGTTGCACCACTAATATTAGTGCCATTTAATTTCCATTGATATGTTGGAGCTGCACCACCAAATGTTGGTGTTGCTGTAAATATTACGCTAGAACCATTATTTTGAACACTAACCACACGTGAAACAGCAGCAGGGTTAGAAGTAACTGTAACTGTAGGTGTTTGTGGAGTAGTAACACTTTCTGTGATGGTACTAGAAGTTGCTAAACTTGTTGTAACACAAGTTGCACTTGAAGTTAAAGTTGCATATACAGCATCGTTGTTAGTTACTGAAGATAAAGTATATGTAGCAGCAGTTTGACCACTTACTACACTACCATTCAAATACCACGCATATATTGGAGATACACCACCATTTATTGGTGTTGCAGTAAACGTTGTTCCACCACTGTTACAAATAATAGGGTTGCTTGAAACTATAGAAACAGCAGGAGTTACATTAGCTGAAACTGTTTGCACCACAGGTGTTGATGTTGCAGGAGAACCTGTAACACAAGTAATGGTTGAAGTCATCACTACAGATATACTTGCATTATTGGTTAATGCAGAAGAACTATATGTAGAACTTGTTGCACCACTAATTGGACTTGCACCATTATACCATTGGTAAGTTGGTGTTCCTCCATTTGTAGGTGTTGCAGTAAAAGTTACACTTGCACCAGAGCAAGAAGGATTGGCACTTGAAGCTATTGAAACACTTGCTGGTACATTAGCTGTAATATTTTGTGTTACTGTACTTGAGTTAGCAGTTGCAGATGTAACACAAACATAGTTTGAAGTTAATACTGCATACACTTGGTCTCCATCAGTAAAAGAAGATGAAGCATAAGTTGCAGACGAGCCAGTTTGAACTGGTGTTACATTACCTACTTTATACCAACTATATGATGGTGATGCACCACCATTTGTTGGTGTTGCTGTAAATGTTACACTTGTACCAATACATACTGGACTTGCACTAGAAGCTATTGAAACAGCAGGTGTAAGGTTAGCTGTAACATTAATTTGAACTGCACTTGAAGCAGTTGAGGAAGTAAATGCACTACAAGTAACTACACATCTGTACCATAAAGCAGTTGTAATATTTGTTGCGGTGAAAGTTGAATTGGTTGCACCCGTAATATCAGCATAAGTTCCACCTTGTGTACTAGATGTTTGCCATTGAAAGCTATAGCCACTAGCACCACCTAAATTTGTTAAACTTAAATTGCTACTCGCTCCACTACACACATTTGCAGAACTTGCAACTGCAGTAGTAGTTGGAGGAGTTGTGCAACCAGAGTTATCAATTGTAATAGTTATAGAATTTGAATTGGCTGTTGGGATTGTTAAACAAGCAATACTAGAAGTTAAACGTACATAAAAAGAGTCAAGTGTTGCATAGCTTGTTGTGCTATATGTAGCACTTGTAGCACCACTTATTAAATTATTATTTCTATACCATTGATAACTTGGCGAAACACCACCATTTGTTGGTGTTGAAGAAAAATTAATTGTTTGCCCTAGAGCTGGAGAAGCATCATCCACAGCAGCTATGATTGATGGTGTAACAGACTGTGTAATGGTTAATGTAACAGCAGTTCTTGTTGCACTTACTAAAGTGGTTGTTGTATTTCTAGCTTCTGCATAATAAGTATAGGTTCCAGCAGCAGTTTGTCCAGTTGCATAAGAGTTTGTACCAGTACCACCACTTAATACAGAACCACCACTAGGACCAGCATACCAGTCAATCACTTCACCAGTTCCAGCACTTGCAGATAAAGTAGGAATAGTAGCACCAGTACAAGCTGATTGATTACCACCAGACGTTGGTGAAATTGGAGCAGAAGATACAATAGTTAACGTATTGCCTGTTGGAGCAGTTGTACCAATAAACACATAGCTTGAACTTGCTGTTGTAATGTTAGTTGTATAATTAACAGAGTTAACAGTTCTATTAGAAGCAATGGTTGCAGTAAATGTTTGACCTAATGTTGCAGAAGAAGATACGTCTGCAATAACAATAAAGTCTCTGCTGCTTCCTTCTGCTATATAACTTTTTAGATTTATAGATGAGAACGTAACATTTGTTCCAGAAACTGTACCTGTAGAAACTAAAGTGTCTGTTGCAGACTCAAAAGTTCCATTATTATTTATATCGTGATATAACCTGAAGTTTGAAATAGCATTGCCTGAACCAATAGAAGCTGTTCCACTTGTAGCTAAGACGATCTTCTTGAATGTAGAATTACCTTCATCTGCAGCAACATTAAACTGAAAAACTGGTAAATTGCTTGAACCCATAACTAAGTTCACAGAAGTTGAATTTGTTCCTTTACTAACTGTTTGTTTAATTGGAGAAAATGCTAAACCTCTGAAAGCATTGAAACCACTGATTGTTCTTAAGGTGGTTGCTGTAACAGTTGATGCTCCATTATCCAAGGCTGTATTTAAAGTTGTAGGGTTGCAATAAAAAATTCTTGCACCGTTTGAAGTATTTGCAGCCGTTGTAACACCTGTGTATCCAGTCCAGTCAACTGCAATACCTATTGTACCACTTTGGCTGGTTAAAAGTGTATTACTCCATGTTCCACCACTGTAAGCACCACTAGAATATGTGCCACTGTAAGTATATCTGTACACACCTTTGCTTGCACCATCATCGGTTGTGTAAATAGTTAAAAAATCTGGGCTTACAGCATAAGAATAAATACTTGTATTACCAGCATTCAAAGTTAAGAAAGCTGTTGTTGTAGTTGAACTTGAAGTAGATTTCCCAGTTCCGATTTGATGCAAAGACCCAGCTAAAGACATATATAATTGTCCATTATAAATTTGAGTCACACGACCATTTAGAGCTGCAGTAACATTGGTAATTGTTGTTCCATTTGTTGAGGTTTGAATACCATTTGTAGTAGAGCCATTTCCAGATGCCCAAAAATTGGTTCCATCATCACTTGTTCCACCACGCAGGTTATTACTTGTATTATTAAAAAAGCCGGTAGTACCATTACCTTGAACACCAGCACCTATAGAACCTGAGGCATTTATGGTTCTCAAAGCAGCGTTTAAAGTAAATGTTGTATTAGCATCTCCAACAGCAGCATTATAGCCAGGCACAATTAAAAATCTTCCATTCTCGCTTCTTGTCATTGCACCTGAAGAAGTGGCTGTACCTGAAACCACAACTCTTGTACTTCCTGTTGTTGGTAATGATACTGAATAGTTGGGTGAAGATTGTGATGAACCTGTAAAAATGTATTCTTCGGCTACTATTGCTGTGCCTGTGTTTGCCAGAGTAGTACCATTTGTAACTTTAAAAACAGTAAGGTAACCGTCGTTAAATTTTGTGCTTGTTTGTGCTGTTGCCCCAGCAACTGCAATGAAAAATGCAACAAAGGCTATAAACATTTTTTGGGTAAACAACTGAACAAAGAGATTTTTTGTTCGTGTAAAGTTTGCTTTCATTTTTTATATTTAGGCTGCAAATTTACTTGTATAGCATCGACTTAGTGTTATGTGTTTGTTACCAAAATATTAAAAATTACATATTCAATAGCAAAACCTCTCAAACATTGAAATGTGCTTGAGAGGTTTTTGTTTTTAATATCGGTGAGACAGCTTTGAGCCGAAAGGCTGATAAATTATAACGAATTCAACATACAATCCAAAACTGCCTCCATTTGCAGCTTTGTTGTTTTTTACTAAAAAATAGGTATTTACATCACCATAGTCTAACCAGCTTGTATATTTTTTTCTTTGGCAGCTAGTGTTATTATTATATTGCCATTCTTGTTTATTAGCCATAAAAAAGCCAGCCTAAGAATAGGCCGGCTAAAATTTATGTACAAAATCTTTACTTCACAAACCTTTCATAATACACTTTATCATTTATTTTATAAGATATAAAATAAACGCCACTTGTTATATTATTAGTTGGTATGTAAACCATAGTTTGATTGTTTGGGATAGTAGTTTGGTACAACTTTATTCCGGTTGAATTTAACAACTCAATTTGCATTGTTTCGTTATGTTGTTTAGTTGATACTACTATAAAATCCTTTGCAGGATTAGGATAAAGCTTAATTTCTTCATTTGTATTTTCTTTAACAACAGCCACATTACTATACATTTTAGTGCCATCTTTTTTTGTAGCATTTATTCTGTAATATGTTAAGTTGTCAATTTGTTTATCGGTAAATGAGTAATTTTTATTTGTACTTGCTTGTATAGTTTGTAAAGCAGCAAAATCTTTACCATTATTACTTTTTTCAACTATGAAACTTTTCATCTCGATAGCATTCCCAATATTCCAATTTAAGCGAGCTGTTTTATTTTCAAGTGTTACTGTTAGTTGCATATTATTTGTTGCAAGTGGTGCTGCTATAGGTGCAAAAGCAACTCCTCTAAACACTGTGCCAGTAGGTGCAGCAGCCAATACAGTATAGGTAGTATTAGATGGTGCTGCATTGTAAGCAGCATTATCTGTAATGGTTACAAGTGAGTCTGAATTTCTAACAGCATATAATGTAACCACATTGCCATTTACAACTCCAGTTAATCCACGATAAACACTTAGTGCATCAATTATACCCACAGAATCATAACTTCCTGTTAAAGTATTTAAAGCATATTTTTTAATCCCGCCTGCACCATTGGCATTATCATCTGTAACATATAAAACATTAGAAACAGGCAAACTACTTGGTAATTTACCAGCCCAAAAAGCATATGGACTTCCTGTTGTTGTAGGTATGCCAGGAATAGGTGTTATTACTTTACCAGTATCAGTAGGCAATCCTGTACCAACAGCACCAATTCTTACAGCACTACCAGAACTTGTTGAAACAAATAGTTGTCCATCAAAACAATTTAATGTTCTAAAATTATTTACAGTTGTTGTACCTACTTTATTACTTACAACAATTGCAGAATCAGTTGAATTAATAGTGCTGTACTGAACACCTTTAACACTACTTACCATCCAAACAAAATTTCCATCACTTGTATATGCTGCTCTTGGATTACTTGCAGAAGCATAATTGGTAAAAAGCTTTGAAGTATTAATAGATGCATCGCGTTTTACAATAGCAATTGTTCTTGGAACAGCTAAACTTGTAGTTGTGCTTAACGAAACTGTTGATGCTCCAACTGCAGAGCTGTAACCTGCAATTGCTAAGAATTGTCCATTAGCACTTAATGCTAAAGCACCTTCGCTTGTTGCTGTACCACTTAAAACAATTGGATTATTAGCTCCACTTGCTGTTGTTGGCATAGCAACAGATTGAACTTTAACACCAGCTGGTGTGTATTCATCTAAAAACAAAGCATTGCCTTTATTCGTTAAAGCATTTGTTCCATCGCCAACCCTTAGTATTACTAAGTTTCCTTGTGTAAAGGGTACTTGTGACATTGCAGTAAAACTAATTGTAACTAAAAGTAAAAATGTAAAAAAATGTCTCATAATTTATGTGTAATTTATATGCAAAGAAAACTCTACAGCACTTTTTTAATGTTACGTAATTGTTAAGTAATATTTATTGGTTAAGATTAATGGTAATGTTTCTAAATTTTTTAAATCCATTATCTAAATTTTTTGCAGAAACTCCGTCATTGTAAAATTCACTTGAACCATCGTCACAAAGCAATTGAACCTTACCTGTGTATTTTCCATTATCGGTTATTTCTACTGCTGCTTCAATGTTAAACAACTTAATATTTTCATTAATAACTAAAGTAGGTTTATCTTGCTGAAATCCACTCCATAAATAGACAGCAGCATTTTTCTCAGCATCAGAATTACCAGCAACAATTAAATATTTTTTATTAGACAATAGAATAATATCTCTAAAACCCCTACCATCTAAGTCCAGTTCAATTGGTTTATCTATCAATAATTCTTTTGAACGATGCCCTTTTGCAAACCACTCTTCAAAGTTTTTTATAGGAGCAATTAATGCATTTTTTCTTTGTGTTATGGGTACTAATGGAGCTCTAAATGCAATGTATAAAGTTGAGCTATCAGGAGCAAAACACATTCCCTCAACATTAAATCCACCTATTTGTTTTGGCTTTTCTCCATAAGCTGTTGATGCAGAAAAGTTATATGCATTTCTATCTCCCCATTTTATCAATTGTCTTCTCAATTCTGTATAATAACCCTTGTATTCGACTTTAATATTCTCTCCAGTTCCATTAATTTTTGTGCAGAAAATAGTGCTACGTGATGGCTTTTCTTCAAAGTGTTTTCCACCATTTCCCATAGAGCCTGTCCAGTAAATAAGATTATGATTTATTAGGCTTTTTGCAGCAGCTTCACAATCTACTTCTTTACTTGCAACACCTGTTAAGTTTAAATCATTTTCGTATTCAAAAATTTTCGTTGGCAAGCCAGATTGTTTTCTATCATAAATACTTAACACATTGTTTTCGTCATCACCAACAATCATATAGTTATCATCAATTGCAATAGCAGCACTGGCATCTGAAAAACCTGTGTGCCAAAGGGTTTGCAGCTTCTCATTGGTTGCTGATGCTGCATAATAAATAACTAATTCTTCAGCACTTTTTCCTTTAGATAAAGTGAGTGTAATATTGCTGTAACCAACAGTTGATGGCTTTATTTTTATAGTTGCTTCACCATTATTTTTTTCAACAAAAACATCTTTAATTGCTACAACATTAATATCACTACTTCCAATTTTTATTTGATAATCTGTTGAAAAAATGGGTTTACTATTTTCAGTTATTGAAACAATAATTCCTTTTGCAAACGCAACATCATTTGCATCATTAACAATACCACTTATATAGGGTGGATGTAGTAGTGTTGTTGTTTTGGTAAGATTAAATTCAAAATGAATAGATGCAGCAGAACCTGCATAAACATTGATGTTGAGAAAAAATAAACAACAGGCTATAATTATTTTGATAAAATTCATTCAGTAATTTTTATTACTCAACTTGCAATTGCCAACCAATTCTCCATTGATTATCCCATTTACTAACGTTGATACTTTCAGTTTGTGATAGGTTTCTGAAGAATTCTGCACGTATCATTGAATGATAGCCTTTTAGCTGATAACAAACTGATGTTGCAAGATGTTTTGTAATACCACTAACTAGGTCGTTTGCATTTAACTCATCGTATCTTACAGAGAAAATAGTTTTAATTGGTTTAGAAAAATAGTTTACTTGTGTAAACCATCCACCGGCTTTAAAGTAGCCATTCGTAAGGGTTTTAGGCAATCCCATTAACAAAGGGTCGTTAGGATTTTGTAGAATTCCTTTTATTAAGTGCCCTTCTGCTTGTGCAGAAAAACCCATATATTCAACAGAAAAATCGGCACCATAAATAAATTTTTCACCATTAATAACTTTGAAGTTTAGCGTAGTATCATCCAACAAGTACCCTACTTGACCAGCCAAAAACTTAGTTCCAGTTGGCAAATTTCTTTTAGTATATCTAGCATTGACCCCTAAAGCAAAATTGGGTGTGGTTCTAACTTTAGTGTCTGCATATTCTTTAGGCATTTTATCAGGGTAACAAACTTCTAATCTGCCTACATATTCATAAGAACCACTTGGGTCATTTGTGCCTGATAGCACCACTTCACCAACGCCTGTGTAAACTCCTGCATAAGCTTTAATTCTATCTTTCCAAAAACTACGTGTAAGTTTTACTCCTAAATCTCTTCGTGCAAAACAATCACCTTTTACAATTTCAGCTCTTGTCCAGTATGGACTCCATTCGTGTTCTATCAAGGATGATAACGAGTAAGGAATTCTACCATAACCTATAGTTACATTAGCAATTTTTTTCCAACCTTTATAAGTAAAACTTGCATCATATAAAGCAGGAGAAGATGGATCAATTACTGCATTACTAATATTGGCAAAATCAAGTTGTAATTTGTACTCATATTCATCTCCAATTTTGCCTTCCATTCCAAAACGGGCATCCTTTAATCGAAAGGTATTTTTTTCTGGTTTTGATGCTACACCTGGACTGTAATCTCTCCAGTTCATGTATGTAGAAAATACTCCTGTTAAAGCTACTGTGTGATTGCCATTGTTTATTTTAACAGGCTCTTGTGCAAATATGCTTGTTGCAAAAAGCAATACAAACGATGCTATAATTATTTTTTTCAATTGAGTTATTTTAATGATTAAATTTTATTTACTGATTTATAATTTCAAAATCAATAAAATTATTGCTTATACCCATCAACAGTTATATTGTCAAATCTGTTGTTGCCACTTGTTCCCAAATTTCCATTGCTAAAAGTAATTTTAAATTGAAAATTTGGATTGTTATTTACCCCGGCAATTGACGATAAATTGTAAGTCATTAAACTATAAGTTGGATCAATAGTTGGCAAATAACTTGGGTTTGCAATACCA
>JAPLER010000132.1 GCA_026391115.1 Bacteroidota bacterium
AAGTATAGAAGTTTGAACAGTATATAAGTAAGGATTTTCAGTTGACCATAAGTTTGGTTTGGCAATCTTTTCAGATAACTGTTCAAAATTGCTGTTTGTTCCTGCTGCTAGTTTTAGTTTCGTTTTTAATTCAGATACTAAAGCACCAGCTTTGTCAATTACTTTAGATAAGATGATTACATTTTTATTTTCAGTTGATTGATTGGTGATGTTACCACTAACTTTTACTGTTGCCATTTTATCATTAACTACTGGTGTTTCAATAAAAACCCCACTGCTACCCAAGTTCATTTCATCAATGTGAATTTGATTGGTAGATATCAGATAAACATCTCTATAAATTCCACCAAACAAAGTATAATCACCCGAAATGGGAGGCAAGCCCAAGTCTTTGCTATTATCAACTTTTATTGCAATACTATTTTTACCAGGGATAGTTACGTAGTTTGAAATATCAAAAGTAAAATACTGTCTACTTTTACGGCAATAGTGTTATTTCCGGGAATGGAAACGTAGTTAGAAATATCAAAAGTAAAAGCAGTATAGCCTCCTTTATGTTCCCCAACAAATTTTCCATTGATGTAAATATTTGCCTTTAAAAATACACCTTCAAAATTAATGAAGAGTTTCTTTCCTGCATATTTATTGGTTAGTAAAAGGTTTTTATGATACCAACCAATGCCTTTGAAATATTTTCTTTGTGTATAGGCATCTATTGCATTCCAAGTATGAGGAAGATTTACAGTTTGCCAAGATGCATCATTGAAATCAGCTTTCTCAGCACCTGCTACATCGCCAGTATATTGTTTCCACGATTCATTGATACTTTCTTTTTCTCGTTGGGCAAAGCTTGCAATGGAGTTTAGAAATAGTCCAATAATAATGGTTAGGGCATTTTTTTTCATCTATGAAAGTTTTGGTTTTGAGATAAAGTTTAGGAAATATCTGTTCTAGGCAAATCTAATGGTTGGTATGGCAAAAACTATAAACTACATTTTTGTTTTTTTGTATATTATTGCTGCAATACAAACTACCACTCATCAATTACAGCTTTAGTACAATTTTTTATTTACAGATGTTTGTTTGCAACAAATGATAGCCAAAGAAACATACTATAATAATCAGCTTATATTCTCTAATCTCAAAGAGTTTTGTGAGCCAGTGAACATATTGTAAAAAACAATCAGTATTTATTAAGCAACATAGAAAAAGAAGGTGTGGTTGAAATTGAAAGCAAACAATTTGTAAAAGGCATTTGCATTTCTATTGATAGAAATTTAATGAAGCAAGTAGTTGATTATATTTTACAACCAGATAGTAATTGTGTAGAAGAAGATGTTACCAATTTTTTTACAACATCTAATTTTTTAGATAGCCATTATAACGATGTTGATACAAAAGTTGGTGGCCTTTTGAAAGGCTTACCATTTAATGAAATAAATGGATTTAGCTGCCAGCATAACGAAGCCAGGGCAGATTTTTTTTACAAATTGGCAGAAGCTATTGTGCAAGACCAAATGCCTGTATTTAAACAATTACACAACATTCCATCTATAAAATACAGTACCAAAAAAGACTTGTATAAACGCATACAAAAAGCTAAAGAACTTATAGATAGCTCTTTTGAAAACGACTTAAACATTAATAATATTGCCACTTATTCTTGTATGAGTGAATATCATTTTTACCGATTGTTTAAGCAAGTGCAAGGTATTAGCCCAATGCAATACATTATAAAAAAACGCTTGGAGAATGCTAAATATTTAATTGCTCAACAACAAATGCCAATTAGCGAAGTGGCTTTGCACACTGGCTTTACAGACGTTTTTAGCTTTAGCAAAATGTTTAAAAAACATTTTCAAATGTCGCCAAGTAGTTTGCTAAAAAAATAGCAGAAAACAACAAATCATTTCTTTAGCATCATCTCATCTTCACATTGCAATTTTAAAAATATGCTAAAGAAAATTATCCTTTTCACTTTACTTTTCAATGCCTCCATCTCATTTGCACAACAAAATACTGTTACAGGTTCTGTAACCAATAAAGAGTTGATAGAAAGTGTAACAATCAATCTTTTCGATACTTATGGTAATAAATTGATTAAGTCTGTCTTTTGTGAAGGCAATGGAAGTTTTGTCTTTAATAACATTATCAATGGAACTTATTTCATAAAAATTCAATCAATCAACTTCAATAGTTTTACAACAGATAGTTTTAAAATTCAAAATGCTGACATCAATTTTCTGCCAATAACTTTAACTACAAACACTAAAAACTTAGCAGAAGTAACTGTTGCCAATAAAAAACTTTTTGTAGAAAGGAAAATAGACAGAGTAGTGATAAACCCTGATGCTTTAATAGCCAATACTGCTGTTACAGCTTTAGAAGTTTTAGAAAAATCGCCCGGGGTTTTGGTTGATGTGAATGGTAATATTAGTTTAAATGGAAGGCAAGGTGTACAAATTTTTGTAGATGATAAGCCTTTGAATTTAAGTAGTGCCGATGCTGCCAATTATTTAAAAACAATCACTGCAAGCAATGTAGATGTGGTAGAGTTAATGGTTACCCCGCCTGCAAAATATGATGCAGCAGGCACTGCTGGTATTATCAATATTAAACTTAAAAAAATAAAGCAAAAAGGCTTTGTCGGTATTATAAACACTGGCTATGGGCAAGGTACCTACTTACGCAGCAACAACAGTTTGTCTTTTAATTATCGCATTAATAAATTTAATTTTTCAAGTAATGTAAGCCATAATCAAAACAATTCATTTCAAGATTTAACTATCAACAGATTTTATTTTACGCCAACAGGCAGCCCAACTTCTACCTTTAAACAAAACACATATTTTGCAAAGTTTCAACGCAGCACTAGTGCAAAAATTGGTGTAGATTTTTATGCTACCAACAAATCAACTTTTGGTTTTTCGGTAAGTGGTTTCAACAATCCATTTATTGTAAATACCAGTAACAATGCTTTAGTACTAGATAATAACAATAATGTTTCGTCAAAAGTGAATGCATTTAATCCAAGCACCAAACATTGGAAAAACATTAACCTGAATATAAATTACAATTATAAACTAGACAAAAAAGGAAGTGAAGTCTTATTCAGTGCAGACCTTATTGAGTTTGAACTTCAATCAAATCAAACCTTAACCAATAATATTTTTGATGCCAATAATACTTTCATCAGTAGTTCTACTTTGCAATCAAGTTTGCCAGCAACCATAAAAATAAGTACATCAAAAATTGATATAACCAAAATATTATCTTCTAACATTAAATTAGAAACGGGTGCTAAAGCAAGTTTTGTACAATCAAAAAACAACGCCAATTTTTATGATGATATCAGTGGTGTACTTACACCAAATTATGTTTTTAGCAACAATTTTAATTATAAAGAAAATATTAATGCTGCTTATTTAACCTTGTCTAAAGACTTTAATAAACTTTCTGCACAATTGGGTGTAAGGCTTGAAAACACTAAGATTGATGCTATTCAATATGGCAATCCAACTGTTAAAGATTCAAGTTTTACTTTACAATACACCAATTTATTTCCTACCGTTTTTTTACAATACCAGTTTGATAGCATACAAAAACACCAACTCATTTTTTCGGCAAGTCGCCGCATTCAAAGACCCAATTATCAGGATATGAATCCATTTACTTATCCCATAGACCGATATACTTTTTATGGTGGCAATCCTTTTTTACAACCTACTTTTTCCTATAATATTGAATTATCTCATGTCTATAAAAATTGGTTAACTACCACATTAGAATGTGGCTATGCAAAAAATTTAATTCAAGAAACAAATGAACAACGCAATGGTATTTACTACAGCCGCCCAGGAAATTTTGGCAAACAAATTTCTTATGGAATATCAGTAAACGCTGCATTTAAAGTAAGCAAGTGGTGGAATTTGCAAGTGTATAGTGAGTATAAAAATTTAGGTTATGAATCTTTAATTTATAATCAGTTGTTGAATGATAATAAATTTTATTGGTATATAGGGCCCAATAATCAGTTTAACATTAATAAAAATTTAACAGCAGAATTAAATGCCTCTTATCAAAGCAGCATACTTGTAGCACAGTTCACAACAATTCCTGTAGCCCAATCCAGTATTGGCTTTGCACAAAAAATACTCAAAGGAAAAGGAACAATAAAACTTAACTTGAGTGATATTTTTTATAGCAATCAACCCGGGGGAGATATTAACAATATTGAAAACAGCAAAGCCAATTGGAAAAGTATTTTAGATAGCAGGGTTGTGAGTATTGGTTTTAACTACAGGTTTAACAAAGGCAAAACTTTACAAGCCCGAAAAATCAGTGCAAGTGATGAAGAAAAAGGAAGAGTGAAACAAGGTTAGTATTCACTTATTTAAGATTCAAAAATTAGCAGGATTTAACAAAGCAATGACAATTTATTTTACGCTATTTGCTATTAAATGAAAGAGAGTATCATCAAAAATTTTTTACAAACCAAAGACCCCTTTATTAAATTTTTAAAAGGATTGCTTATTGTCTTTGTTATTATAAGTATTATTAAATTGGGATATAGTTTTGGGATGTCATTAAAAAATTAGACAATAAATATGAAAATTAAAACAACGGTACTTGTAGTCTTTTTATTTATTACAAGTTTATTGCAAGCTCAAAAGTTGCAACGTAAAGGCAGCTTGGGCATTGGGCTTTATACCAATACCCCAGATAGTGTGATACAAAAATTACATTACACAACTGGCTGTGCATTGGCTTACAGCCAAATGATATAATTATAAAGGCAAATGATAAAGCTATTATTCAGCCAGTTGAAATATTAGCTTTCGCCAAAACCTTAAGAGCAAATGAAGATATACGTGTAACAGTTTTAAGAAATGGAGAGGAGATTATTTTGAAAGGAAAAGTGGTAGAAAAACCGAAAGAAAAAAGTGAAACTGCTGATATTGTTTATGGCGAATTTGCTTACAACAAAGGATATGTGCGAACCATTTATAAAACACTAAAAAATGCAAAACCTATTGGCACCATTTATTTTATACAAGGTTTACCTTGTTATTCGATGGATAATTTTCAGGCATTAGACAAAACGAAACAAGCACTTGATGCTATGGTTGATAGAGGCTTTGCTGTATATAGAATGGAAAAGGCAGATATGGGTGATAATATGGGTCAAAATAATTGTGAAG
>JAPLER010000024.1 GCA_026391115.1 Bacteroidota bacterium
GCAGCCAATGCTTCTCTAGATGCTTTTAAATATTGCAAACCCTTTACTGTAATAAATTGTACAGGTTCCTGCTCAAGTTCAAGTTGCAGTTGTTGATACTTTTCAAACACAGGTTTTACACAAGCACCAAATGAACCAAAGTTTAAAAATGTAATGTCTTTATTTAATAAAAATTGAGACGATATGTTATTGCTTATTTCCATTGTATATTTTTTTTATTGATATAGCTCCACCACAACATAAATGCAGCTAGCGTTCTATAAGGTTTCCAGTTATTAGATATTAATTCTATTTCTGTTTTTGTGGTGTGTGGTGGCAATTGCAATAATTCTTTAGCACTAGTAATTAATGCCACATCACCTAAAGGAAAACAATCGCACCTGTGCATTGCCATCATTAAAAATACATCTGCTGTCCAATCTCCAATTCCTTTTACCTGTTTTAAAATAATTTTTGCTTCATCATCACTACAAGTAATTAATCTTTTCAAATTCAAATCTCCGCTTAAAATGGTTTGTGCCAAATGTTTTACATAAGTGGTTTTTTGCTTGGTAAAATAACAAGCTCTCAACTCCTCATTCGTAAGTGCTAGGATATTTTCTGGCGTAACTGTTTTTATTTTTTCCTTCAACTTATTATATGCTGCTCTTGCCGATGCTAATGAAACCTGTTGCTCTAAAATAATTTGCACCAATGTTTCAAAAGAAATACTTCTACCAAAAAGAGGCGGAAATCCATACACATCAATTACCTTTTGAAAGTAGGCATAATCATTAGCCAATAGCTGACAATACTTTTTATAATTGGTTTTGTTGAAAGAATTGTTCATACTAGCTTTCTATTAAGCTCAAAAACTCATCTTCACTAATTACTTTAATTGTATTAATTTTCTTAGCTTTTTCAAGTTTGCTACCAGCATCTTCTCCTACAACCAAATAATTTAACTTAGCACTTACACCACTTACAATAATACCTCCTTTACTTTCAGCTAAAGCCTCAGCATCACTTCGTTTTAGTTTAGTTAAAGTTCCTGTGAATAAAAAAGTTTGTCCACTTAAACCACCTTCAACCACAGCTTCTTTTTTGGTGTTTTTTAGCTGCAAGCCCAGTTGTTCCAGTTGTTCAATCATTTTAATATTTTGTTCATTACTAAAAAAATGATGAATACTTTTTGCCACTTTAACGCCTACATCTTCCAGTTGCTGCAAGTCTTCTTCAGATTTATTTTTAAAATCAAGCAGATGCTCAACACTATTTGCAAGCGTTTTGGCTGTTGTTTCTCCAACAAAACGAATTCCTAAACCATACATCAATCTGTTTAATGGTTGTTGCTTGCTTGCTTCAATGGCAGCTTTTAAATTATCTATAGATTTTTTTCCAAACCCTTCAAGCGTGCCTATTTCATCTAAATTCAAAGTGTAAATTCCTGGAATATCTTTTATTAGATTCAAGCTATAAAATAATCGCACATTGGCATCGCCAAAGCTTTTAATATCCATTGCATCTTTACTTACAAAATGGATAATTTTTTCTACAACCTGTGCTTCACATTCTATATTGATGCAACGCCAAACCGCTTCTCCATCTTCTTTAAATAATTCACTTTTGCAAACAGGACATTGCTTTGGAAAAATAATTTCCTGTTCATCTCCTTTTCTTAAATCAGTTATAGATTTCACAATTTGTGGTATCACATCTCCTGCACGTTCTATTAAAACAGTATCACCAATTTTTAAATCTTTCTCTTTGATGTATTCTTCGTTATGAATAGAAATACTGCTTACTGTAACACCTCCTAAATACACTGGTTCTAGTTTTGCAACAGGTGTTACAGCTCCTGTTCTTCCTACCTGAAACTCAACATTAATAAGCTTTGTGGTGGCTTGTCTTGCTTTAAACTTATAAGCTATTGCCCATCGTGGATGATGGCTTGTCATACCTAGTTCATCTTGTAAGTGCAGGTCATTTACCTTAATCACCATTCCATCTATTTCATAAGGTAAATCATCTCTTTTACTTTCAAACTCTTGCACATAAGCAATTACATCATCAATATTATTGACTACTTTTTTTTCTTTGTTGGGAGAACGAAAGCCACATTGCCAAAGCATTTCAAGTTGGCCATCGTGCGTTTCGATAACATCTTTGGGGTTTTGATTTTCTAATTTTGACTTTTGAATAAAACTTACGTGATATAAAAACGCATCTAAATTTCTTCTGCCAACTTCGTTGGGGTCTTTAATTCTTAAACTACCCGCAGCTGTGTTTCTTGGATTGGCAACAGTTGGCAAGCCTTGCTGTATAAGGCTTTCATTATATTTATCAAAACTAGCTTTAGTCATTATTACTTCTCCTCTTATTTCTATTTGACTAATGCCATATTTACTAAAAGGTGCAGATAAAGGAATAGAACGAATTTGTTTAATGTTATTGGTGATGTCATCTCCTGCAACACCATCACCTCTTGTAGTGGCTCTAATTAGTAAATCATTTTCATAAATTAAACTAATACTTGCACCATCAAACTTAGGTTCTACACAATATTCTATTTTCTGCAAGCCACTTGCCTCCTTTGCCTTTCTGTCAAAATCGTTCAAGTCATCGGCATTATAACTATTCTCTAAACTAAGCATTGGCACAAGGTGTTGCACATTGGCAAAGCCTTCATTTAAGCTACTGCCAACACGCTGTGTTGGAGAATTTTTTGTAATCAATTCTGGATGATTTTTTTCAATTTTTTCAAGTAGTTTATACAGTTGGTCGTATTCAAAATCAGAGATTAAGCTATTGTTTAATACATAATATTGATACTCGTGAAAACGCATTACTTCTCTTAAATCTTCCATTTGTACAGCATCAACAGCTGCATTTATATTATCTAAAAACAACTTTGTTTTTTGTTGCAGCAACCGTGCTTGCTCATTATTAAACATACTTCTTTATTTACTATGCAATAGTCGCAATATATTCTCTTTGTTAAAAAAAAATTTACAGTCATAAATCCAAATGCTACAACAAAGCGTAAGTATTAGCAACAAATTAATTATTAATCAAAAAAACATTTTTTATGAAAAAGATTTTAGGAGCAGCATTAGGTATTTTTATGTTAACAACAATTAATGCTCAAGAAAAAACAGTAGACGTAGGTGGTGCAGCAATGTATTCTAGTAAAAACATTGTAGCCAATGCCGTAAACAGTAAAGACCACACTACGCTTGTTGCAGCAGTAAAAGCAGCAGGATTGGTAGAAACATTACAAAGTGCAGGACCATTTACTGTATTTGCACCTACAAATAGTGCATTTGATAAATTACCAGCAGGCACAGTTGCAACACTTGTAAAGCCAGAGAATAGAGCAACACTTACCAAAATTTTAACTTACCATGTAATTGCAGGAAAATTTGATGCAGCAGCCATTAAAGCAAAAATTAAAGAAGGCAAAGGCACTGCAACATTTACAACAGTACAAGGTGGTACTTTAAAAGCAACTATGAAAGGTAAAAAATTAATACTTACAGATGAAAAAGGTGGTATGTCTATGGTTACTATTAAAGATGTATATCAAAGCAATGGTGTAATACATACTATTAAAGATGTATATCAAAGCAATGGTGTAATACACGTTATTGATACTGTGGTTATGCCAAATTAGTTTTTATTCTAACAATATCCTTACAACAAAAGCCCTCAGTTGAGGGCTTTTTTTGGATTATAATTTAAAACTAATATTAGATGTTATAATAAATGCCTTGCTATAGTTACTAAAAATATTCTCACTGGCCGAGTATAGTTTTCCTTCCAGCCTGCATAATATTTTATCTGAAATACTATAATCTGTATTTACCGATAAACCCCAAACCTTAAAGCCCTTACCAATATTGGTTTGTATCATTATTTCTTTATTGTCGTTAAAATACTCTGCACGAGCAGCCAAAGCAAAATTGTTTTTTATTGTATATTTTACAATAGCTATAGGCGATAACCAGTAACCATAATTTACATTGTCATATTTATCTTTTCCTATATCTAAACCTACAGTATAAGCAAGTTTTTTATTAGCAAAATATTGAACATAAATATTATGATATACTCTAACAGCATTCATACTATCGGGTTTGTCGCTACCAATAAAATTGCTGTAGTTGAGTAGTAATTTATCATTGGGTTTATAGCTGCATTGTAAGCCAAATGATGGTTGTTTAATATTGCTTGGTGCATTTATTTTTTGCCAGCCGTTTAGTAATAAAATACTATAACTCCATTGTTGGTTTTTACTGCTTGTGCTTAATTTAATGCCAGTTTCAAAATAAGGCGAATTTTCGGCAAGCATACTCCTTGTTGGGGTAAAACAATCTGCACTTATAGCACTTTCAAAGCCAATATGTGATGGCATTATACCAGCATCTAACCAAATATTTTTAAATAATTTTATGCCTGCATTTGCCTCTAAAATATGTTGATAAAAAGTGGGCTCACTAGCTAGGTTATATTGAGGGTAGTTGCCAGCCATTGCTGCAACATTGGCTCTTACATTTTTTTTATTATAACTTACTTTGGCAAAAATTAAATTAGCATCTATTTGGTTGTGCTTTTTATGGTTGTATATAAAATTGGGTTTTTCGTTGTTGATAGGTTTACTAAAGTCGTAACTATAATACAACTCGCCATAAGCCGAAAATGTAAATGCAGCAGTGCTGTCTTTTTGGGCATTTAAGCCAAGCCAAAACACTAAAAAAACAAATGTAAAAAGGAATTTCAATTGTATAGTTTTGAGCCATAAAAATAGCAATAACAACTATTGTAGCTACTGTTATGCATAATGCTTGCAGTTATTGATGTTTTTTAACATTGAGGAATGCAAATTGTTAGCTCCTCCAAAAACTATTCCTTAACAATCTTTTTAGTAACCACCCCATTAGCAGTTTCAATAACAGCAACATAAACTCCTTTAGATAGTTGTTCAATATTAATGCTATTATCTCCTTTTGCTAAATTATGTATAGACACTTGCTTACCAACAACATTGTATATTTTTATAGTGGCTTTGCTCTCTGTATTGATATGCAACACCTTACTTGCTGGGTTTGGATAAACGCTAATTCCCAAATTCCTAGTTCCCAATTCCACACGCCTCACTTCACTATAACTCACACTACCATTAAAATCTGTTTGTTTTATGCGGTAGTAAGATGTGCCTTGCAAAGGATTGTTATCTGTGGTATATTTTTTAGCAACACTGCTATTGCCTGCACCTTTTATGGTGATGATCAGGCCAAGAGGTGGAAATTTCACCTATTCAGGGGATGAATTCGAAATTATGCAGGAAGATATTCTCCAATGCAAGGAACTCGGCGTCTATGGAG
>JAPLER010000403.1:0-692 GCA_026391115.1 Bacteroidota bacterium
ATATAACACTGAGATAGATACTATGAATTTATGGTGTGAAAAGAGTCTCGTTACAGAAACCCCAACTGTTTTTATAAATGGTTTTCGCTTACCTTATTCTTATACAATAGAAGATTTAAACTATTTCATAAATCATCTAGATAATTTATTTTCTGGTAATGAACTTGGTACCAGTACAAACCCAAGTCAATTTAATTAATTAAAATTTATGCTTAAAGATGTAATCGAAACTTCAGCCAGCTTCCAAGAGGAAATTGGTAAAACCTTAAGTCCAGCAGAGCAAAAACAAGTTTTGGGGGGAGTTCTAGTACCTCCGCCAGGTGGATGTGCTACAAGTGAATGTAGTGTTTATGATGGAGCTACAGCAACAACTTATTATGGAAGTTGTGGATTTATTTCAATTCCCGGTCAAACACCTCCTGCTGCTTATTGTGAATGTGTTACTGAACTTGGTTACTATAATTTACCCGATGGTAAATTACCAGCTTGCACAGTTCTTTAACAATATCAAGCGGGACAGTATAATATTGTTCCGCTTTTTTTAAAACTATATTTTTCAAAATGAATATCAAAAACATTAATAAGGTTTATATTTTTCTTTTATTTCTTTTATTTTGTTTCAGTTTTAGTGCAAGTAGTAAAAATTTTAAAATAAAGATAGAAGGAAGCATTTCAGATTTACCTGCAAAGTA
>JAPLER010000403.1:713-1930 GCA_026391115.1 Bacteroidota bacterium
TTTTCATTTTGAATTAATCATTAAAGAATTTGAGCCACTTTTTGTTTCATTATTTTTTAAATCTGAAAATAATAAGAAAACCTTGATTTCTTTTCGTAATAATTTTATATCTAATAATACAAAAGAATATAAAACAACAGCCTTTTATCTAGATACAGGAACAACTTTCATTAATGGTAAGTTTATTGAAATAAGTAATTCTGGTCCAATTATGAATCCTGTTTCACTCATCGGAAGTAAAACACAAAATGAACCTTTTTTCTTAACGCAGCTAATCGATTTTGCTTTAATAGACCCCAGGTCAGATTCAATATTCAGAGCAAAGGAAGTTGAAACAATGATAGGTTGGATTAAGCATTACCCACAGTCTTTTTGGTTTATGAATAGAGTGTATGCTAACAAAAGATTTTTTTCCTCAGCTGAATTAGTAAAATTGTATAATTTATTTGACTCTAAAGTTCAGAACTCAAATCAGGGGAAATTATTAATAGATTTTGCAACCAATTCTGGTCAGATAAATTTTAATTTTAATCAGGTTATTGTTAAAGATTCAATTAGTTTAAATCAATCGTTAGGTGCGCGCCTTGTAGAAATGAAATACCTTATTTGAAATCTTTGTATAAAAAATTTAGTAATTCTATCAACTTTGCAAGTGTTTCAATTGATAAAAATGAAGATAATTGGAAAAGTGCAATTAGAATTGAAAAGATGCCTTGGCAACAATTAATTGTATCTGAATCCGAATCTTTACAACTTATGAAACTCTTACATTTTGATTCAATACCATTTATGATTTTAGTTGATTCAAGTGCAAATATAATTTCGAATTATAATGAAGGCTTTTTCGAATTACCAAATAAAAGGCTTGAATCGAATATTTCAAAATTATTAAATAAGTTTTAAAGTTTATATTAATTCTTATCTGGTTTAGGATACCTTTTAAGAATATATATAAACATTAAGCAATTCTATTAGAGATTATAACTTGAATTTGTATTGGTCAATTCCACTTCCTTAATTTTAATTACCCTTTAGAAAACAATCGTTCTATCTACTTGATCCACATTTAGTACCGCATGGAACAAGCATATAATTGCTAGTTTATATTCAACTTATTTTCAACTGAGATGATGTTAGGACACCTATAATGTGAATATCTAATGTTGATTAATTAGGTATTAATACTGAACCTTTCATGTAACAAACAGCGTAGCTTT
>JAPLER010000187.1 GCA_026391115.1 Bacteroidota bacterium
ACATCTTGATAATTATTTTCATCCATCACAAAAATTTTATCAAAGCGAATAATATCTTCTCGCACAAATTTTCTGCATTGTTGTGTACTGATATCAATGCCATTTTCTTTAGCTACTTTTATTGATAAATGATGAGGTTTTTCGCCAATATGATAACCTGCAGTGCCAGCACTATCAACAAACCAGTTCAAATTATATTGTTTCGATTTGTGCTTTAAAATGCCTTCTGCTAAAGGGCTTCTACAAATATTGCCTAAACAAACCATTAATACTTTCATACAACAAAATTAATAATACACACTACTTTTTGTAAATAAGATTTTTAAATAGTTAGAAATAGTTTATGGAAAATATTCAGTTAATATATCTAATAAGCAACAGCTGTTAAACAAAAATTATCTCTTCATCACTCTAATTCTTTAATAAGAAAATGAGTAAAAAATTATTTACAATGAAACCAGAAAATATTTTAAAAACAGATTGGCTTGATATTTTATTTGAAAACAAAAACAAAAATTATGGAGCTTACAATTTGCGTAAATTTTATAATGACAGGCTAAAAAAATCGCTTGGTATTACAGCATTATTAGTTTTAGTTTTTGCAGGATTGCAAAGCTGGAAAACACCTAAAAAGACTGTTACATTTGAATTTGGAGAAACAACTTTAGTTGATTTGAAAAATTATAAAACCGAATCGCCAAAACCAAAAGAAGCAGAGAAACCAAAACCAAAGCACGAAATGAATGAAGTAAAAGTTACAACTCCTGTTATTGTACCAAAAGAATTTGCAGACCCAATTCCAACAGTTGAAGCAATTGATACATCTGCAATTGGCTTTAAAAATAATTTTAGTGGGGGTAGAGATTCAGGTTTAGTAGGAGTGGATCCTGGTAAACCAGATGATAAAGGGTTGCCAAAAGGAAATATTGATGTAATAAAAAGTACAGATGATACTGAAATTGTTCTCAATCCATCTGTAATGCCAGAATTTAATGGAGGTATTGATGCTTTAAAGAATTTTATGCTAAGAAACCTTCGTCAGCCAGATGATATTGAACAAGGTGAAAAAGTTGTTGTAATTGTAAAATTTGTCGTAGATAAATATGGCAATATCAAAGATTCAGATATTGTGCAAAGTGGCAGAGAAGACCTTGATGCAGAAGTTTTGCGTGTTATTAATAAAATGCCAAGTTGGAAACCTGGATTGCAAAATGGATATCCTGTTGCTGCCTATTTTAAAATGCCTGTTAGTTTTATAAATAATAATTAAATTACTTAGTCACAAATACTTGATGTAATTAATATTTATCAACTCAAACCATTGCGAAGCAAAAAATATGGCTTTATGCAAGGTTTAAATATGATTAGGTATTTGTGACTAATATTTTCCCCATAAATTGCAGCCTTAATTTATGAACCAAGATTTTAGAGAAAAAAACAAGAAAGGATTTGATGTCTTACAATCTGTACGTCATTTTACAATGGCAATACTATTTGTGGCAATGGGTGTATTACTTTTTGCAGCAGATAAATATCATATAACCCAATTGTTAGAGTTTGATAAAACATTCAGATATATTTTTGGTAGTATTTGTATGTTATATGGTGCATTTAGATTGTATAGAGGTTTAAAGAAAGATTATTAATGAAAAGAATACTAGCTTTTGTTGTGGCATTAGTGTTATTGTCTTGTTCATCAAATAGTGATGAGATAAAGCATCAACAATCGCTTAACGCTGATACTGTGGATAGTGGATACATTAATATTAGTGTTGATGTAAGCTTTAAAGAAGTAATTGATGAACATCTTAAAGTGTTTACTGCAATTCATCCAAAAGCTAAAATTAATATTCATTATAAAAGTGAGGTTGATTGTTTTAAAGATTTAATGAAAGATTCTACACGCTTGATTATTGTTGCAAGAGGCTTAACTAAACAAGAGTCTGATTATTATTATAATTCACTTTCTTTTAAACCTTATTACTCAAAAGTTGCTTATGATGCTGTTGCTGCCATTGTAAACATTAATAATAACGACACACTGTTTACTTTTGATGAAATTAAGAATACATTGTCAGGAAAAAAGCAATACACAGTTATTTTAGATGGCACAAATGCAACTAGTACTGTTAGGTTTTTACAAGATAGTGTTTTAGCTGGAGGTAAATTTGGTGTTAATGTAGTTGCTGTAAATGGAGTTGATAGTGTAATTGAAAGCATTAAAAAAACACCTAATGCAATCGGATTTGTAAGTAATGCATATTTAAGTAATCAATACGACACAAAGCAAGTTGAAAATTTAAAAAAAATAAAATTAGCTTTGCTTGAGTGTGTTAGATGCGATGAAAAAGGTTATTACGCAAAAGCCTCTCAAGCAACATTGCAATATGGTCAATATCCATTGGCAAGGCCAATATATTATATTGTGAAAGAAAATTGGGAGGGACTTGGCACAGGATTTGGCAAGTTCTTAACTAGCGAGCCAGGACAGCTTATTTTTAGAAGAAGTTGCCTAGTACCAGCTAAAATGAATTTTAATCAGAGACAAACTAAATTATAGTACGTATTAATAAAACAAGAAAATGAAAAAAACAATCTGCTCTTTATCCTTATTGCTTATTGTGGCAACTTCTTTTGCACAAAGTATTGGCGATGCAACTAAGTTGTTGTGGTATGGTAAAAACAAATCTGCAAAAGAAATGTTGCAAAAAATGTATACTGCGAATAGCAACGATGCAAGCACAGTTTATTGGCTTGGTCAGTCTATGATTGTAGTAGATGATGTTGCTGGGGCAAAAGCACTCTATCAAAAATCTTTGCAATCTGGTGTAAATGATGCTTTGCTTTTTATTGGTATGGCACATATAGATTTACTTGAAGGCGGTGATTGGAATGCTGCAAATCAAAAATTTGAAAGTGCAATAACAACAACAACTGAAACACGTGGAAAAAATAAAGGCAAATCTCCTGTTGCAATATATAATGCAATTGGAAGAGCCAATTCTATTGGTCATTTAATAAAAGATGGTAGCAGTAAATTTGGTAATCCAGATTATGCAATTGAAAAATTAAAAATTGCAAAAGATGTCGATGCTACAAATACAGATTGCTTTATTTACATGGGTTTGTGTTACAGAAAAATGGGTGGCGATTTTGGGGGGGATGCACAAAAATCTTATATGGAAGCATTGCAAAGAAATCCAAACAATGCAGTAGCTAATCATTATATTGGTAAAATTTATCAAAGCCAACAAAACAAACCTGCAATGGAGCAATATTTCAATGCTGCACTTGCAAATGATATTGCTTATGCCCCAGTTTATTTAGATTACTACAAATATTATTCTAATAGAGATGTAACAGTTGCTAAAGAAAATATTGAAAAATATTTGCAGTATGCAGACAAGGACTGTAACAACGACTACTTCTATGCAGACTATTTATTTCAGGCAGGAAAATTCGCTGAAAGTTTGGCAAAAGCTAAGGAGCTAGAAAATAGCGATTGCAAAAATCGTGTTCCTGTTTTATATGCTTATAATTACGATAGAACAAATGATTCCACTCAGGCAAAAGCAAACATTGAAAAGTTTTTAAGCAATACACCGGCAGATAAAATTTTACCAAGCGATTATGATATTGCAGTAAAAATATTGTCAAAATTTACAGGTACAGAATTGCAAACTATTGGTTACATTAATAAAATGATGGAACTAGATAATTCAAAAAATGTTCAGTTAGAAGGATTGGGAAAAATTGCAGATTTATATGGTAAATCAAAAAATTATTTAGAACAAATTAAGACAATTCAAAAAATAGGAGAGGTGAGAGGAAGTGTTACAGAATCTGACTATTACAAAATGAGTAATGCAGCCCAATCTGCAAAAGATTTTAATTTAGGATTAGATATTGCAAAAAAATATATTGCTGCTTTTCCAGACAAACCACAGCCTGCAAGTTTTTATAGAAAGGCAGCATTGGGTTTAGATCCAGATTCTACTAAAGGAACTGCAATACCTGCTTTAGTTGAATTAAATTCTTTACTTGAAAAAGATGTAGAAAAAAATAAAAAAGCATTGTTCAATAACTATTACTATATGCTAATCTATTATGCAGATAAAGCAAAAGATTATCCTAAAGGAATAGAAACACTTGACAAAATGTTAGTGTTATTTCCAACTACAGGAGAGGAAAATGATTTTATCATTAAGCAAAAAGCTAACCTTCAAAAATTAATGGCAAATCCAAAAGCACCATCAACCCCAAAAACTCCAACAAACCCTAAAACACCTACTAAATCTACAGGTGCTACAACAAATGTGAAAAAAGAAGATAAATCAAAAAAAAAGTAAAGACCAAATCTTAATAAAAAAAACTCCCTTCTTAGTAAGGGAGTTTTTAATTTGTATTTAGTACACAACTATATTTGCTCACCCAAAAAATAATATGGCTTTTTTATTAAATATTAGTACAGCTTCAAACTATTTACCTATAGCAATTCAGCTCATTTTTGCAGTGGGATTTGTCGGTACAATGCTAGCCCTTTCTGCAATTGCTGGACCCAAGCGTAAAACAAAAGATAAATTAGAAACATTTGCTAGTGGTATAGAGCATCATGGTGATGCTAGAGCACCAATGGCAGTAAAGTATTTTTTAATTGCTATCTTGTTTGTGTTGTTTGATGTTGAAGTAATTTTTTTCTATCCTTACGCAGTAAATTTTAGAGAGTTTGCAGCAGATCCTGCAATGGGCTGGAAAACTTTTTTGGCAGTGTTAATGTTTGTAGCTTTTTTTCTGATAGGTTTCTATTACATTATCAAAAAAGGTGCATTGAAGTGGGAAGACTAAATAATTATAAATTTTAAATGTTAAATGTTGAATTGGTGTCATTAAAAATTCAACATTAAAAATTCAACATTATTTTATGCGTCCAGTACGTTTTAATATTCATCCAAAAGAAGCAAAGTTAACCGATAGTATAATGGTTACTGAAGCTCCTGAAAGCTATAATGGCGAAGGGTTTATGACCACTCGTTTTGATAGAGTGATTGGCTTGGCTCGTAAAAATTCTATTTGGCCATTACCTTTTGCTACAAGTTGTTGTGGTATTGAATTTATGGCAACAATGGGCAGTCATTACGACCTTGCTCGTTTTGGAAGTGAGCGTGTTGGGTTTTCCCCACGTCAATGTGATTTGTTAATGGTAATGGGAACTATTTCTAAAAAAATGGCTCCAGTTCTTCGTCAAGTTTATTTACAAATGGCAGAACCACGTTGGGTGATTGCTGTAGGTGCTTGTGCAAGTAGTGGTGGTATTTTTGATACTTACAGTGTGTTGCAAGGTATAGATCAAGTGATTCCTGTAGATGTTTATGTGCCAGGTTGTCCGCCACGTCCTGAAGCTATTATTGATGGTGTGATGAGAATACAAGATTTAGTTCATAATGAAGGATTAAGAAGAAGAGGTAGCGAAAAATATCAAGAATTAATGAATAGTTATGGCATTGAATAACGAAATTATAAAACAAAAACTAACTGAAAAATTTGGCGAATCTGTGTCAAATTTCGAAGAACAATTTGGTTTGCTTTCTTTTGAAACACCGAAAGAAATGAACTTAAAAGTGTTACAATTTTTGTATGATGATGAAACTTTGAAATTTAAATTTATGACAGACTTAACTGCTGTTCATTATCCTAAAGAATTGGGTAGAGAGTTAGCAGTTGTCTATCATTTACATAATCTTACAGATAATGTTAGATTGAGATATAAAGTATTTACAAGTATAGAAAATACTGATGTTTTTACAGCATCAAAATTATTTAGTGCTGCTAATTGGATGGAAAGAGAAACCTACGATTTTTTTGGAATTAATTTCGTTGGTCATCCAAATCTAAAAAGAATTTTGAATGTAGATGAAATGGATTATTTTCCAATGAGAAAAGAATTTCCATTAGAAGATCAAACAAGAATTGATAAAGACGATGAAATGTTTGGAAGAGGATAATTAAATTATAAATTGTCGAATTAAAATTAAATGTCAGACGTATTACATCATCATATTAAACTGCCTGAAGGCTCGATAGAAAAGCAAACAACAACGCTTAATTTGGGTCCTACGCATCCTGCAACACACGGTGTTTTTCAAAACATCATTGAGCTGGATGGAGAGCGAATTGTAAGTGCTGAACAAACTGTAGGGTTTATCCACAGAGCATTTGAGAAGTTGGCAGAACGCAGACCACTTTATCAAATTACAACTTTAACAGACAGATTAAATTATTGTTCTTCGCCAATCAACAATATGGGCTGGCATTTGACTTGCGAAAAATTATTACAAGTTGAAACACCAAAACGTGTTGATTATTTGCGTGTAATTATTATGGAATTGGCAAGAATTACAGACCATTTAATTTGTAATTCAATTGTTGGTGTTGATGCTGGTGCTTACACAGGTTTTTTATATGTAATGCAATGGCGTGAACACGTTTACGAAATTTATGAGGAAGTTTGTGGCAGTAGATTAACAACAAATATGGGTAGAATTGGTGGTTTTGAAAGAAACTTTACCAACGCTGCTTTTGAAAAATTAGAAAAATTTTTAAAAGAATTTCCAGCAGTTTGGAGAGAGTTTGAAAACCTCTTTAAACGCAATCGTATCTTTATGGATAGAACAAAAGATACTGGTGCAATAAGTGCTGAAAGGGCTTTGAATTATGGCTTTACTGGTCCTAATTTAAGGGCAAGTGGCGTTGATTATGATGTTCGTATTCACACACCATATAGCAGTTATCAAGATTTTGATTTTACAGTTCCAGTTGGTACAACTGGTGATAATTACGATAGATGGTTAGTGAGAGGCGAAGAAGTTTGGCAATCGCTTTCTATTATTGAGCAAGCATATAAAAAAGTACAAGAATTTAAAGGTACTGAAGCTGATGTTTATCACGCGGATTGCCCTGCTTATTACTTGCCAGAAAAGAAAGATGTTTATACTAAAATGGAAGCTTTGATTTATCACTTCAAAATTATTATGGGCGAAACCGACATTCCTAAAGGTGAAGTGTATAATGCTGTTGAGGGTGCAAATGGTGAACTTGGTTTTTATTTAATAAGTGACGGTGGAAGATCACCTTACAGGCTTCACTTTAGAAGACCTTGCTTTATTTATTATCAAGCTTACAGTGAGCTAACTGATAATGCAATGTTGAGTGACGCTATTATAACAATGAGTAGTTTGAATTTGATAGCAGGAGAATTGGATGCATAATTAAATTAAAAATTGAAAAGTTAAAACCTAAAACTGGTTTTAACTTTTAACTTTTGAATTATTAAAATGAAATTTAACGAACAACAAATACAAGAATTCAATCGTTTGGTTGCACGCTATCCAGAAGGTAAACAAAAAAGTGCTTTGTTGCCAGTATTGCATTTGGCACAAGATACTTTTGGTGGTTGGTTAAGCAGTGATACAATGGATTATGTAGCAGAACTATTAAACATTACACCAATTGAAGTTTACGAAGTAGCTACATTTTACAGTATGTACAACCTAAAACCAGTTGGTAAATATATGTTTGAAGTTTGTCAAACTGGTCCTTGTATGGTTAGTGGATGTGATAATATTATTGATTACATCAAAGAAAAACTAAATATTGGTGTAGGTGAAACAACTGCTGATGGAATGTTTACTTTAAAAACTGTTGAATGTTTAGGTGCTTGTGGTTATGCACCAATGATGCAGTTAGGTAAAACTTTTAGAGAACATTTAACCAAAGAAAAAGTAGATTCAATTATTGATGAATGTAGGAGAAATGCTGCAAGTCAAAACTAAAAAGTCAAAAACTAAAAGTGAAATCACGTTTATTAATATTATTTGTTTTTACTGGGGCTTTGAGTTTTGCTCAATATAAACCAATTAAGCAAGTCTCAGATAAAGCACTTGAATTGCACAAAGCCATTTTTATTGATAAAGATAGTTTGGCTTTGGAAAGTTTATTGAGTTATGAAGTAAATTATGGTCATAGTGGTGGCAAAGTTGAAAACAGAAAAGAAGTGATTGATAATGCTTCTCATAATAAATCAACTTATACCGACATTAAAACAGAAATTAATCAGGTTATTGTGAATGATAATACAGCAGTTGTAAGATGTTTATTAACAGGAACTGAAACAAAAGAAGATGGTAAAGTGATTCCTTTAAAATTGAGCATTCTACAAACTTGGACTAAAGTTAAAAAGAATTGGAAATTGATGGGAAGACAAGCAGTAAAGGGTAATTAATAAGAAAAACGCAAAACCAAAAAGTGAAATTAAAATTTATCATATTATTTCTGTCAATTGCTACACTTTCTTTTTCGCAAGATGATAAAGGTAGAATGGAAATAATGATGAAAATGTTAACACTAAAAAATGCTTTAGTAGGTAAGGATAGTGTGGCTCTTTCAAAGGTTTTGGCTGATGATGTAACTTATGGTCACACCAATGCTATGATTCAAACAAAAGCAGAATTAATTAGAGATGTTGTTTCATTGGTGCAAGATTACAAATCAATAGAACCGTCTGATATGAAAATCAGATTGTACGATAATACTGCTATTGTAAATATGAATTCTAAAGTTGTGATGAATTATCAAAACTACCCTTTAGAGTTAAGTATGAAAATAACATTGACTTGGATTAAGAAAGATAAAGATTGGCAGTTAGTGGCAAGACAAGCAGTTAAAATACAATAAACATTTATTCCTTAATAGGAAAATATGAGTAAAAAATTATTATTAGAAAAAGCACACGTAGAAAACATCAGATTATATGATGTGTATCGTCGTGAAGGTGGGTATAGAAGTGTGGAGAAAGCTTTGAAAACAATGAATCCAGAAAGCATTGTTGAAGAGGTTAAAAAGAGTGGCTTGCGTGGTCGTGGTGGTGCAGGTTTTCCTGCTGGAATGAAATGGAGTTTTATTGCAAAACCAGAAGGTGTGCCTCGTCATTTGGTAGTAAATGCTGATGAAAGTGAGCCTGGAACTTTTAAGGATAGATATTTAATGGAATTTCTTCCACATCTTTTATTAGAAGGAATGATTGTGAGTTCCTTCGCTTTAGGTAGCAATGTTTCTTACATTTATATACGTGGCGAATATGCTTGGATTACTGATATTTTGGAATACGCTATTGATGAAGCAAAAGCAAATGGTTGGTTAGGAAAAAATATTTTAGGTAGTGGATTTGATTGTGAAATTTATGTGCAACGTGGAGCTGGTGCTTATATCTGTGGAGAGGAAACTGCATTAATTGAAAGTCTTGAAGGCAAACGTGGTAATCCAAGAATCAAACCTCCATTTCCTGCTGTGCAAGGTTTATGGAAAAGACCAACTGTGGTAAATAACGTTGAAACTATTGCTGCTGTTGTGCCAATAATTAATGATGGTGGAGATGAATATGCAAAAATTGGTGTTGGAAAAAGTACAGGAACAAAATTGATTTCGGCTTGTGGTAATATTAATAAACCTGGGGTTTATGAAATTGATATGACCATTACAGTTGAAGAGTTTATATATAGCGATGAATGGTTTGGTGGCATAAAAAATGAAAAAAAACTGAAAGCTTGTATTCCAGGTGGTTCATCAGTTCCAATTTTGCCTGCTAATTTA
>JAPLER010000238.1 GCA_026391115.1 Bacteroidota bacterium
TATTGGAAAAAGCACTCTGATTTATGCCTTAAACTTTCTGTATATCATTGACGGAAAACAAATGACTTTCAGTGGTAACAGGACAGGCGACAAAACAACATTTAACCACTACTTCCCTTCTATCAGTTCAAGCTACATCGTTTTTGAAATCTTCAAAAAGAGATATTACTGCATTTTGGTAAAAAAGAATGCTGAAGGAAGTTTGGACTACTACAAAATTGACAGTGACTTTAAAGAGGAACATTACTTCAAACAATCACCCGAAGGACAAACACTAAAGAAATTTGATTCCTTGCTTGCTGACTTTTCTTCGTCAGGTGTAGAATACAGCAAATTCCCAAACAGGCGAGACCTTTTCAACTTTGTTTATCAAAAAGGAAAGAAAAACAATGGTGTTGTATGGCTAAACGAAGGTGCATCGCAAGACCAAAGAGAAATCACTAACAACTTTTCTAAAATTTATCGCTACCTGATAAACTCAAAACTTATTGACAACAAGACATTAAAGGACTCTTTAATTATTGCTGACAATAAAGAAAACGAACAGGTTGAATTTTCTAAGAAAAATCAAAAGGACATTCAAACTCTTTTGAAACACAACAGAGAAATCAAAGTAATCAAGAGTATTCAAAAAAGTTTTACTGACTTCAAAGAACTAGTCAATCAATATAAAGCTAAAAGTCAAATATTATCTGAGATTGTATTTGCGTTTGACAAGCTCTATTCTTCTGTAAATATTGACATTAACACAAGACTTTTCGAGAAAAAAAATGAACGAGACAAAAACAGAACACAATTAAGTGAGGATTTAATCCCGAAACAAAACAATCTGAATCAAACTATTGGAGAATTTAAAGCGACTATTTCTCAAAAAGGTTCAGCAAAAGAAATACTTGCAGAGAAAATCAGAAATATAAAATCATATGAGGGAATTGACTTTTTGAAACAGTCATTTAGCAATTTAGACAACCAAAGAAAAGACATTGAAAGCCGACTAACTCAAATTGAAAATCAAAACCTAAATAGCCGAGATTTAGAAAACAAGATTTCTAAACTTACTCAAGAAATTTTAAAACTAGACGGACAAATTGAAACCTACTCAAATTTGCTCATACATCAGATAAGCAAAAATGTAAAAGACAAAGAATTGCTAAACGCAATTCTTTCCGATTCCATTACGGCACTTCCGAAAGAAAATATTCAATCGGAAATTGATAAGCTAAATGATGTAATGAAAATCTTTGACGGAGCAATTAGAATCCCTAAAGATTTGAAAGGAAAACCAATTCCGTCTATTGATGACTTAAAAACACGGCGAGAAAGTGCAATCAAAGAAAAAACAAATAACGAAAAACTTTTGCCAATTGCGAAGGATTTAGAAAAATATCGTTTGGAACTTTCTTCTGTTCAAGCAAAAATTAAAGAAACGGAAAAGAAGATTGAAGAATTAGAATCCTTGCCAAAGCTTGAAAAGAATCTTGGAGAGTTGGAAGAAGAACTAAAAGTTCTATTTCAAAAAAGAGATGAAACAGAAAAACAACTAAAACAAACAACAGAACTCATTTCGAGAATAAATGAGGCAATTTCTATTCTTTTGGAAGACATTAACAAAGCAGAAAATCGCATAAAAGAAATTCAAGGTTGGAAAGTAAAAGTTGAACAATCAGGAATAATTCCAATTGAATATCAAACAAACGAAACACTTGATAACCTTTTCAAAAATTTTGAAAGAAACTCCTCTGAGAAAGAAAGTATCAAAAACAACAAAGAACGAATATTTGAAAATCTTAAAGCAAAAACGGAAACCGTTTTTGCTTCGGAAGATGAGTTTATAAAGTATCTTGATTCTGAATTTGCAACGCTTGACGATAAACAAAAAAGTATTGATGCATTACTGAAAAATATTTCAACTCAATTTTCAATTCCGTGTAAAACCCTCCATTCAAAATTTCAAGAGTTTGAAGCGTTCATCAATAATCAATTCAATTCCAAAATCAGAAAAATAAAAATATCTGACATTGATTCCTTGAATATTGAAATTATTCCGAACGAAAATCTAATCAAAGACTTAAAGAAGATTATGGAAATTAGAGACCTAACTTCTGAACTAATCTTTGATGACCAAAGTGAAAATCTAAATGTTTTAAACAGATATTTGGATAACCAATCAGTAATAGAATTTAAAGACCTCCTTGATATTAAGTTGCACCTTGACAAAAAAGGACAACACAAAGTTGTTGATTTAAGAAATCAAATTGAATCAGACGGAACGGACAAAATGATTCGAATGGTAATCATTATGTCAATTATCCATCAAATTGTAATCAATGATGAAGAAAACAAAATCGTTATTTTCGTTGATGAAATCGGAACAATTGATGAAGCGAACAGAATTGAAATTCTAAATTTCTGCAAAGAAAATAATTTTGTTCCAATTTCAGCTGCACCATTGCACCCTTATGATGGGTTTGATAAATATTATTTAGTAAGAAGAAGCAAAGGCCAAATTGTTTTGAGTGAAAATAACGGAAACGTAATTTCTCGTAAAGTGAAAACCAAAACGAAGTGAATCAAACAGATTTTAATACATACAAGAAATTAAAAGAGGATTCTTTTCTTACAGAAAAGGCAATCCCGAAAACTGTTTTGAGCTCCCCTCATTTCAAAGGATTGGTTTCATCTTTAATTATTGAAAAAACAAAATCAGGGAGAGGGTTCAGATACGAAATAAACAAGCCAACTGAATTTGAAAGTTTTTTTAAAACTCATTTCCCCGAGGACATTGAAGTTAGAGACAAGTCCGACAATGTTAGAAAATTCCGAAATTCTAAAATTCAAAAAATAGTTTCAACGCCAATTTTTATGCTTAGAGGTTTTGAAACAATTAAGGTAAATGGCAATGAACTGAATTTAGAAGCTTACACAAAGAAATTTAAACTATTCGCTTGCAACGCAGAAAAAATTGAAGCAAGACGTATTTGCATTGTTGAGAACTTGGACACGTTTTTAGTGGCAGAAAAGTTGTTAGGTGAAAGTTTTGTTTTCATTCATAAATACGGACGAATAGGAAAAGAATCGCTTGGGAGTCTTTTTGCAAATCAGTTGGTTGTTTTTGTGGATTACGATTTTAACGGACTTGAAGAGTTTCTAAGAATCAAAGAAGTTTTTGACTTCGCTCAATTACACATTCCAGAAAACTATGACGAACTTTTCAATAAATATTCACAAAGTTTAAAAGGCAACAAAGCCGAAATGACGAATAGAATTAAGCAGAGTTCAGACAATAACGTAATTAAGATTAGAGAAAGTATAATACGAAACAACAGGTTTTTAGAGCAACAGTATTGGAAATATGATTAAGTCAGAACCTAAATCAATATTGCAGTTTATCGCAAGTCATTACGATTTGCTACGAGACCTCTTTGATATACAGGTTAAGAATAACATTATTACCAAAGAAGCCCTAAATATTTGTTTAGAAACATATGACAAGAATATTCGGGAACAGCTCACAGAATATCAAATATTGGTTGAGCAAAATGACGACTTCGCATTTAACGAACCGTATTTCGTTCTCTTTGAATTTATACATCAACAATTCAAACCGCTTTTGCCTGAAGAAATTGAACATTTCGGAGAAGCAATCAGAACGCTATTCCTGAAAATCAAAGAAGGAATAAATGACGAAAAGAACATTTTATTAGAAAGAATTGAAGCCTTATCAAATCAAATTAAAAAGTTCACAAACGCTGTTGTAACCAATACAAAAAGCTTATTGGCTGAATCAAAGGAGTTGAAAGCAAACAACAAAAAAATTGACTACCAAGAAAAGATTCAAAAAGCTCGTTATCTGATTGAAAACTATATTTCTCCACTCAATACAATATTGGATGTAAACCATAGTCATTCTATTTATAATGAGTTACTGACTATTTCTCAATTTACGAACGTAAAGAGATTTGACTACATAGACGAAAGCATTAGAAGGGAATTTGAAAAGCTTTATCACTTGCTTCGTCAAGTTGTAAAAGATTTGAATTTACAATCAATAATTCTCACAAATGAATTATTGCCGTTAATTGACAGAATAAAAACCGAGAGCGAGTATTTAAGAGGTTTTCATTTCTATTTGACGAATGGTAATTGTTACAAAGAAATTCAACCACCAAAAATTTTCGTTCCAACACGAGATAACATTTATAACAGATTTGTTTATGAAAACACGAAAGAATACTTTGAGCAGTTCCAACACGAAGATGAAATTATTGTTGTTGAAGATTCACAACAAACAAGTGATTGGATTTTTGACAAATCAAAGTATAAAGAATCTTTGAATAAAAATTTGCCTGTTGATGATTTTTTCAAATGGTGCGAAAGTTCTATAAAGCAAGAAAGTGAGAATTTTTCATTCGACAATTTCTTTATGGTAACAAGTTTACTTTTTGAAGAAGAATACGAGATTTCGGTAAACAAAGACAGTAAAAAAATTTCTATTATTAACGAAAATTCGGAACTTATTATGCCAAAACTTTCAATCAAAAAACAAGAAGATGTATCCAGATAAACATAAAGAAATAGTAACGTCTTTAATGGAAGGAAAATTCATTACAGCTGAGGATTTGTTGTTTGAAACAATCAAGAAGAATGAGGATTTTTATATCACTTTTTTTGAAAACTCTTTTGGCTTTGAACTCATTGTCAATCAAGACTTTTATTATCTTGTTTCAGACGAAACAAACGAAAATACATCAAGAGACATTTCAATCTTCTTTTCAATCTTGTGTTACGAACTTGACAAGAACGGAAAGAACTTTTTAGAAGAACTCAATTATTCAGAATTTCACATTGACGAGATTCTTGAATACTTCAATAATTCTTCCTGGACAGATGTAATCAAAGCGAATAAACAACTAAACAATGAGGAAAGTGTAAAACGTCATATGGGAACAATGGTAAAAAGAAATGTAGCCATAAAGTTAAGCAACGACAGATATTCTTTTACCAAAGCACATAAATTGTTTATTGACTTTGCGAAAGACCTAATAAAAGAGGAAACCGTGGCTTGAGTATAAGCTATTGGAATATTTTGAATATGTTAATGTTCGACACAAAGAAACCTCCACTCAACGTAGATTATAACTATGCTTTTATCAAGGCACCATCATTCCCGTTTGGTTTTAGCCAACGACCACCCCTGCACCCCTCCAAGGGAGGGGAATTTGAAAACACCCTAGCCCCTCCAAGGTAGGTGAATTTGGAAGTATATTTGCTGCAAACAGAATTGCTATGGGCAGTATAAAATTATTTGAACAAAAGCACATACGTTCTCAATGGAACGAGCAAGAGGAAAAGTGGTATTTCAGTATTGTTGACATTGTTGAAGTATTAACAGAAAGTCCTAATGCAAGAAAATACTGGAGTGTTTTAAAAACAAGATTAAAGAAGGAAGGAAGTCAGTTGGCTACAAATTGTAGTCAACTGAAATTGCAATCTGCCGATGGAAAGTTTTATTTAACCGATGTTGCGGATACTGAACAACTTTTAAGATTAATACAATCTATACCTTCTCCCAAGGCAGAGCCTTTTAAACAATGGCTGGCAAAAGTGGGTTATGAAAGAATTGAAGAAAGCCAAGACCCTGAAAAAACCATAGACAGGGCTATGGAAGATTATTTTAAACTGGGTTATAGTAAAGAGTGGATTAACCAGCGATTAAAAAGTATAGAGGTAAGAAAAGAGTTAACAAATGAATGGGAGAAAAGAGGTGTAAAACAAGGGCAGGAGTTTGCTACTTTAACAGACATTATTACACAGGCCTGGAGTGGTAACACTGTGAAGCAATATAAAAAACTAAAGCACTTGAAGAAAGAGAATTTAAGAGATAATATGACCAATTTAGAACTGGTTTTAAATATGCTTGCTGAGGCTACTACTGCTGAAATATCTAAAGAAAATAACCCAAAAACGTTTGATGATAATAAAGCCATTGCAAAAAAGGGTGGTGATATTGCTGGTGATACCCGCAAACAAATTGAAGCACAAACAGGTAAAAAAATTGTGACTGCTCAAAATGCCAAAGCATTAAAAGCAGCCAAAGAAAATAAGAGGCTGAAATAGTGGTGGGTGAGTAGTAAATAGTAAGTGGCGAGTAGTAAATGGCTAGTGGGAAGGAGCAGGAAGTAATTAGTAAGTGGTAGTTTGAGTGGACTTCTACAGAAATGACGAAGAGACGCAAAAGCTCAATATTTACTATGCACCCCAGCCCCATCAAGGCACCATCATTCCCGTTCGGCTTTAGCCAACGACCACCCCTGCACCCCTCCAAAGGATGGGAATTAAAACCACCCCTAGCCTCTCTAGAGGAGGGGAATTGAAAAACACCACAATATAGTATCAACTTCACAGCAAAAATAAATAACTGCAACAGCTTATTTAACTAAACAATAAGTTTGCTGCAAATGGCTATCACAAAAATTACAGTTGAAGAATTTATTAAAATACCTCAAGGTAGTTTTTTGTTGCTGGATGTTAGAAGCCCCAGTGAATTTGCACACGCTCATATTCCTTCGGCATATAATCTTCCTTTGTTTATTGATGAAGAGCGTAAAGTTGTTGGCACTACTTATAAACAACAAAGCAGAGAACAAGCTATTAAAATTGGTCTCACCTATTTTGGCACAAAGATGAATGTAATGCTGGAGCAAGTTGAGCAACTAATTACTGCAAACAAACTCGAACAAGATAATCATAAGCACATTTCTATTGTGGTGCATTGCTGGCGTGGAGGAATGCGAAGTGCAGGCGTGGCTTGGCTTTTAGATTTATATGGCTATAAAGTTTACACCATTGTGGGTGGTTACAAAGCTTTTAGAAACTGGGCATTGCATCAGTTTAATAAAGCATATCAATTTAAAGTAATTGCTGGCTATACAGGCAGTGGCAAAACAGCCATATTGCATACTCTAAAAAAACAAAACGAAACAATTATTGACTTAGAAGGTTTGGCTAAACACAAAGGTTCATCTTTTGGCAATCTTGCTGAAGTTGCATTGCCCACACAAGAAATGTTTGAAAACAAACTGGCTATTGAATTGTATCAGCATCAAGATAAATGTATTTGGATAGAAGATGAAAGCCAGCGTATTGGCAATATCAATATGCCTAACAATATCTTTAGTCAAAAACAAAATGCAAGCATTTATTTTATGGATATTCCCTTTGAAGAAAGACTAGATTATATTGTTGAAGAATATGGCAAACACAGTAAAGAAAAGTTGGTAAATGCCATCATTAGAATTAAAAAAAGACTGGGTGGTTTAGATGCAAAGAATGCTATTAACTATTTATTGGACGATGATGTAAAAAGTAGTTTTGCCATTCTGTTGAAATACTATGATAAATATTATTTAAGAGGATTACACAACAAAGAAAATATTCAAACAAATCTTACAACAATACAATGCAGCAAGGTGGATGCAGTTGCCAATGCCACTAAGCTATTGCATTACAAGGTTTAAAATAATAAAATGACACATACAGATATACAAAACATCAAGCTTACACAATACTCTCACGGTGCAGGTTGTGGTTGCAAAATTTCGCCCAAGGTTTTAGATCAAATTTTGGCATCTAATTTTTCTATGCCAGATAATGATAAACTGATTGTGGGCAATCATAGTAAAGATGATGCCGCTGTTTATAATTTAGGCAATGGCACAGCATTGATTTCTACGACCGACTTCTTTATGCCTATTGTTGATGACCCTTACAACTTTGGTAGAATAGCCAGTGCCAATGCTATTAGTGATGTGTATGCAATGGGTGGTAAACCTATTCTTGCTATTGCCATCTTGGGTTGGCCTATTAATGTATTGCCGCCAGAAGTAGCTCAAAAGGTAATTGAAGGCAGCAGAAGTATTTGTTTAGAAGCTGGTATTTCTTTGGCTGGTGGACATAGTATCGATTCGCCAGAACCCATATTTGGCTTGGCTGTTAACGGTATTGTGGATATAGAACACATCAAACAAAACAACACTGCACAAGTTGGAGATGTATTGTTTTTAACTAAGAAAATTGGTGTGGGTATTTTAACAACAGCAGAGAAAAAAGGTTTATTAAAAGAAGCACACCGAGCACTGGCTCCATTGCAAATGATGCAGTTGAATAAAATTGGTGAAGCATTGGGACAACTTGCAGCTGTTCACGCAATAACAGATGTTACAGGTTTTGGTTTGCTGGGGCATTTAACTGAAATGGCAGAAGGCAGTGGTGTTAGTGCCATTGTTAACTTTAGCAAAGTGCCATTGATAACACCTGAATTGCAATTTTATATCGACCATAAATCTATACCGGGTGGCACTAACAGAAACTGGGATAGTTATGGTAGTAAAATAGCATTTGCCAATGATGTTAATATTGATAATGCTAAAGCCATTTTAGCCGATCCGCAAACAAGTGGTGGTTTATTAATCGCTGTTGCACCAGAAGCTGCTGAGGAAATAAGGCAGTTGCTGAATACTAATAACCTTTATGCAGAAACTATTGGACAAATAGTTGAACAAACAGAAAAAGCTATAAAAGTTGTTGCATAGGCAAATTTAAAAACCCACCGTTGCTGGTGAGTAACACCGGCAACGGTGGAAA
>JAPLER010000324.1 GCA_026391115.1 Bacteroidota bacterium
ATTAGTTATAAAATTTTTGGCATAAATGCATTTGCTTATAAACTGCCTTCCTTCTTCTTTTTTTTATTAGGATGTTTCTATACATTTAAACTTGCACAAAAAATATTTTGTACACAAACTGCTCAATTAGCCACAATCATCTACATCACATCACTACACGTTATTCTTAGCAATTTTGATGTTAGAGCAGAAGGATATTTAACAGCTTTTATAATAGCTTCCATATATCATTTGTATAGTGCTACAAAGCAAAAATGGTTTATAAATGTTTTGGCAGCCGCATTATTTACAGCTTGTGCTATGATGACAAAAGGGATTTTTGTTTTAATTACAATTGGCTCTGGCTTTGCTTTGTATTGGATTTTAACAAAACAATTTAAAGAGTTTATTAATTTGAAATGGTATTTGTTTGTTCTGCTAAGTTTAATTTTTATAATACCTGAGTTGTATTGTTTATACCAACAATTTGATATTCATCCTGAAAAAATTGTATTCGATAAAACTGGCGTTTCTGGTATTAGGTTTTTCTTTTGGGATAGCCAATTTGGTCGATTTTTTAATACAGGACCAATTCAAGGCGAAGGAGATATTTTCTTTTTTTTACACACTACACTTTGGGCATTTTTGCCTTGGGCTGTTTATTTAGTTTTTGCAATTGTTAAAAATACAAAACGATTTAAGTCTACTGTTATTAACGAAGCTATGATAATTTATGCAAGTGCAATGTGCAGTTTTTTATTGTTTAGTATTTCAAAATTTCAACTACCGCATTACATTGTTATTATCTTTCCTCAACTTTCTATAGTAGTGGCAAGATACTTAATGTGTACCGCCTATACCGCAAAAATTGCTTTGCTAAAACATACTCAAAATTTTATTTTTCTATTGCTAGCTTCATTTATTTTAATATGTATTTTAATATACAGATTAAATAATGCGATAGTGCCAATTGCTTTATTAGTAATAGTTTCAGCAGTTTTCTTTTTGTTATTAAAGAAAAATACACTATTTGATATTGTAGCAAAAGGTGTTAGTTTTAGCGTGCTATTATCAATATTTTTAAATCTTATATTTTATCCACAGTTAATGCAATATCAAGCAGGAATGATGGCAGGAAAATGGCAACAAGAAAATGTACCAAATGAAACAATTCCAATGTTTAGATGCAATGAATATTCATTTGAATTTTGTGGAAATACACAATTAAAAAGAGAAAATACGGCATTTGAATTACTCGCAAATAAACAAGCGTCTAAGATTTTAATTCCTGTTAAGGAAGTAAAAAATATTAGTGCAGATAGCTTTGATGTGAAGAAGATTCAAGTGTTTCCATACTTTTATGTTACGCAAATTACATCAGAATTTTTTAACTATAAAACCAGAAAAAATACTTTGGATAGCTTAGCTATTATTGAAGTTCAAAAAAAATATTAACCTTCAACAGCGTTATTCAAAAATCTAATTAAAGGATATATAGTTTCAAAAACTGATACAACTTTTTTTGACAAATCTTTTGACACTAAATCCTCATCATTTATTTTAGTAGTGGCTACCCAACTTTTAAGTTTAATATAATCAATAGCTTCATTCGTTTCATCGTATCCTTTTGGTGGTCTTATTAAAGTATATTCCTTTGAAAAGTCAAGTGTATTAAAGGTTCCAACAAATTTTTTACTACTAATTGTCTTTTTAAAATCAGTAAAATTGTAATCAATTTCCTGTCTAATTTTCTTTACTTCATCTGGCATAGGCATATAAATACCACCTCCAACAAAACATTGTCCAGGTTCTAAATGAAAATAATATCCAGCAACTAAACTACTTTTTCCAGCTTTACTAAAACTCATTCCAAAATTAGTTTTATATGGGCTTTTATCTTTACTAAAACGAACGTCTCTATTAATCCTAAAAATACATTTTTTAGGCTCTAAATGAGATAATGTTGTGTCTATTTTGTTAAGTTTTGAAATTACGTCTGTAGTTAGTGCTATAAAATCTTGCTTAGCTGTTTCATAGACTTTTTTATTCTTCTCAAACCACTCCTTTGTATTATTTTTTTTAAGATCCTTTAAAAATTGTATAGTTTGTTTCGATAACATTTTAGTTGTTTTTTAAACATCAAAACTAAATAAAAAAACCTCTAAAGTAAAAACTACTTTAGAGGTTCAATATATTTGAATTGCTTCTATTTATTTAGTAAACTTCAACTTTTTACCTAAGTAAATTCCTGTTGCTCCTAATTTTTTATTTACCCAGAAGCTTTATTTTTTTGTAAACAAAATAGTATAATTTTCTTCATTCATATATTCTAGAATATCGCCAGGTTGACAATCTAAAACTTTACATATTTCATCAAGTGTACTAAACTTTATTGCTTTTGCTTTACTTGTTTTTAAGATGCTAAGGTTTGCAATTGTTATATCTAGTTTTTCACTAAGTGCTGTTAAACTCATTTTACGTTTAGCCAACATTACATCAAGGTTTACTACTATTGGCATAAGTTAAATAGTTAAGTCTGATTGAGTTTGTAAATTTTTACCTTTTGAAAATGCTTTTGCTAAAAGCAATAAAGCAGCAAATAAAAAGAATGCATAAAATTTGTCTATTATTGATTTCCAAAGTGGAATATTAAAAACAAATTCTTTTGGAATTAAATTGCTATAATAAAGGTGTATTATGTATGGAAAGATAATGCTTAAAATAGTATCAATTAAAATAGCTAAGGCTATAGCTTTTATATAGGTAATATTTTGTTGTATAAAAGCATTTCCTTTAGATATATTAATAATTATTTTCAATGGAATTCCAAATATGATTACAAGATAAATAAATTGTAGAAGTACTAAAAATATCGATAAAATGGGTTGGTATATTTGATAACTTTTTTTTGTTATTGGAATACAAATTTTATTCTCATTTAAACCGTTATTCCTTTCGTCAATATAATATCTTATTGGTATTTCTTTATACTTGTATGTTGCAAACTCTTGCAATCCATTTTTTGTTTTCCTTGTGCTATCAATAGTTTCATATTCTAAATAATATTTATCATCTTTAATGAAAAATTTATTATTGTGGTTGTTGAGTTTATAATTGCTAAGTGTTATATAATATTTTTCATTTGATTCGTCTTGAGAGCTGTCAAGTTTTTGTTTTTTAATAAATAATCCTTGCTCTAACTTTTTGTATTGCTCTTTGGTTATTTTATTTGAAGTTAATAATTCTACAATAATTTTTGAACTATCTAAATATTCTTTATGCCGAAATTTTGTGTAATTGTTAAAATTTAAATTAGGCTTTAGCTTTTGAATTCCAAAAAAGCCAAACACCCAACCTTCGTTAGAATATGCTTTTGCATTACCTAGTATAAAATTTTCAGCATTACTAGCACTATCTTTTTTTCTTACAAATTCTTTATGAGAAATTGTATCGTCAATATAGCCAAAGTTTAAAAAATTTGTAAAAGCAGAATCTTTTTCTAAGTAGTCTATCGACATTGAAGTATGTGGTTCGTTAATAGAAAAAGATGTGGTAGTTGTTAATGTGAATTGCAAAATAATTAAGCCAATAAACAATGCAATTGAAAGTAAAATATAAAAGTTAATATTGGTAAATAGTTTTTTCATAAAATTAAGTTATTCTACAATATTATATATATTTATTGTAAAACGATAAATATATATAAAAAATATTATTGATAGCACAAAAAAGGTCGCCATTTTGTGGCGACCTTTTCAAAGAAAATATATTTATTACTTAGTAAACTTCAATTTTTTACCTAAGTAAATTCCTGTAGCTCCTAACTCTTCTTCAATTCTTAGCAACTGATTGTACTTAGCAATTCTGTCTGTTCTACTAGCACTACCAGTTTTAATTTGACCACAGTTTAAAGCCACAGCTAAGTCTGCAATAGTCACATCTTCTGTTTCTCCACTTCTATGACTCATAATAGTATTGTAACCATTATGCTGAGCCATACTAACAGCATTAATTGTTTCTGTAAGTGTTCCAATCTGATTTACTTTAACCAATAATCCGTTGGCAATTTTCTTATCTATACCTTGTTGCAAACGAGTTACATTGGTTACAAATAAATCGTCGCCTACTAATTGACATTTTTTGCCAATGGTATCTGTTAAATTTTTCCAACCA
>JAPLER010000137.1:0-12506 GCA_026391115.1 Bacteroidota bacterium
TATTGATTCATCTTCCTCTAAATATGCTCTAAATTTTAGTATTGCCATAAATCTTAATTTAGTTTTAGCCAAAAATAATTGATACAATCTACTGCGAAAGAATGTGTGTAAAAAAAAGATAAAAAAAAGATAACTACTTAGGCAACCTTTTTTAATTTTTTAACGAAGTAATATTGATAATTTTTTTTTAACCAAAATTATTTATATTTACAACTACTAATTTAAAAAATTTATGAAAAAAATTAAACTATTTGCTTTAGCAACCTGTATGTTGCTTATTAGCACAATTAATGCACAAAGCCCAAGTTTTGGTACAACAGGATTTAATAATTCTAATTACGATCAAGTTCCATTTGCATCAGGTATTGCATATCCAAGTGTAATGACAGCAACTAATGTAGCTGCGACTGGTTGGAATTTTCACATTGGGGCACTTGGAGTTTATGTTATTACTCAATTAGATCGTGGAAGTGGGTCTTATGATGGTGCAATCACTGCTTCAAATGTTACTCCAACAGGACAACCTAGAGTTTATCAAACATTTGGTTTTTCTACACCAGGTTTAACAAGATTCAAACTAAACTCGGTAAAAGTAAAAATCAACAATTCATCTTCTACTCCAGTTAGTATGCTGTTGGCAGGTATTGTTGGTACAAGTGCTGGTGGGGTACAACCTTTTTTAGCTATGCCAGGCAGTAATTGGTATACTCTAAACACGGTTTCTGATGCAAACTTTTATGATATAAATGGTGTGCTTGTTATTAATGGTAATGGCACAACTTCAGTCAGCACATCTGTATCAGAAATGGCTATTGATGATATCAATATTAGTGCTGCAACTGCTGCAAATCCGTTGCCAGTTTTCACTGCTCAACCTACAGATAAAACTATTTGTTCAAGCGGCACAACAACATTTACAGGAACAGCATCAAATACTGCGACGTACTTTTGGTTAATCTCTAGTGATGGATTAATCTGGAATCCAATTAATTCGTCAAATGCAGGCACTACTTTTAGTGGATATAACACTAATACTCTAACTGTAACCAATCCAAATGTTGCTTTGAATGGCTTATACATAAGCGTAACAGCAGTAAATTCAACTGGCGGTAATCAATCTTCAAATGCTGTAAGATTGTATGTAACAAGTTCTCCAAATGCTGGTACTATTACTGGTGGAAATGCAGTATGTGTTGGTGCTAATTTGTCTCTTTCAAATGCAGTTACTGGCGGTACTTGGAGTATTGTAGGTGGGAGAGCAACTATAAATACATCTGGCGTTGTTACTGGTGTAAATTCTGGTAGTACAACTGTCAAATATACAGTTGGAAGTGGTGCTTGTTTAGCATCGACTACACTTGCATTAACAGTTAATGCATTGCCAGCAACTCCTACCATTGCCTTTGCAAGTGGTACAAGAAATGTTGCTGGTTCGGGCGGATATTGTATCAATAAAACATTTACACTTGTTGGTACTCCAAGTGGTGGTTCTTGGTCTTCTACTGGTGGCGTAACTGTTAACTCTTCTGGATTTGTAATTACAGGAGCTACTACAGGAGCTTTCTCTATTACTTATACTTATGCCAATTCTAATGGTTGTAGAGGTAGTAGAACTGCAAGTTCAACACTTGTTGCTTGTGCATCAAGAGGTATAAACAATACTAATAAATTAAATGATGACAATATTATTGTTTATCCAAATCCAAGTAAGAATTTTGTTAACATTAATTTAAAAAATGCTACAACAGGAACTACAGCAACAATTTTTAATTTAATGGGCAAACAAGTAAAAACTCAAGTGTTAAGTATTGGAAATAATAACATAAACATAAGTGAATTACCAAAAGGTATTTACACAATAAGTGTATCAAATTCTGATGGGTTAAAAACACAAAAAATTATTCTAGAATAATTGTTAAAAAAAATAAAAACACCCCCAGAGTTAAAATAATTCTAGGGGGTGTTTCGTTTTAGTGACATAAACAAGTAACAGCGTTTACAAACAAATTTTCTATATGAAAAAAATATCTGTTTAATACTCTTTGTGGTAATTTTAATGTCTATTGCTTGTAACAATAATATTAATGAACGTGAGAAGCTAATTGTGGGAAAATGGCAAGCTGTAAGTTGGTTAGCAAATGGGCAACAAGTTCAAGGTACTGAAACTGTAAGTTTCAGCTTTGATTCAATGAACAAATACAATTATGCTAACTTAGAAATTAGAGAATCAGGCTCTTACAAAATAGAAAATGATATGCTTTTTACTACACCTAGCAATCAACAAGAAATGATGGTTAAAATTATTAAAATTACAAAAGATAGTCTAATTTTTGGTATGAATAGAAGTGGAAAAGAAGAACAACTTACACTTTTAAAAAAGTAGCTTATAAAGCTGTAAACTTACTTAGCTCATCTGCAATCTTTCTATCGTTGCTCAATCTTGGTACTTTATTTTGTCCACCAAGTTTGCCAATAGATTTCATGTAATCTATAAATCCATTTTTGGCTATTACATTTATTTTTAATTGTTGTAGAATATTTCCTGCAATTAAATCATCATAATAAACATTTTTTTTGCGTAAGTTATCATCAATTTTTTGGGCAAATGATTGTAAATTATTAGGTATGTTTTCAAACTCAATAAACCACTCATGATAACTTTGCCCTTTGTTTTGAGAAATGTTTGGTGCAACTGTAAACTCAATAATACCAATACTTTCATCATTTGCTACTTGTAGCAATGCTTGCTCTACTTCTTCGCTAATAACGTGCTCGCCAAAAGCAGAAATAAAATGTTTTGTTCGTCCACTTATAATAATTCTATATGGATTTAAACTAACAAATTTCACAGTATCGCCAATATTATAACCCCACAAACCAGCATTACTATTAATTATTAATGCATAGTTTTTATTAATCTCAACATCTTTTAAATAAAGTCTTGTTGGATTCTCATTAAAAATTTCATCTGCTGGTATAAATTCAAAAAAGATTCCACTATTTGTATTTAATAATAATCCTTGCTCTACTTGACTATCCTGAAAAGCAAAGAAGCCTTCACTTGCAGGAAACAGTTCTATTGTATCAATTTTTTTTCCAATACTATCAAATAATTTATTTTTATATGGCTCAAAGTTTACACCACCTTGCACCATAACACTAAAGTTTGGAAATAATTCAGCAATAGTTTTTCCACTTTTCTCAGTTAATCTATCAAAATACATTTGCACCCAAGGTGGTATTCCACTTATCAAAGTCATATTTTGATTAATGGTTTCTTCAACAATCTTATCTAATTTAGTTTCCCAATCTTCAATGCAATTGGTTTCAAAATTGGGTAGCTGGTTGCTTCGCAAGTATTTTGGTATGTGATGATTGACAATACCACTTAACCTACCTGTTGGTATATCTGCAATACGTTCAAGTTCGGGGCTTCCACTTAAAAAAATCATTTTGCCAGTAGCAAAATCATAATTTCCTGTTTCTGCCATATAACAAAGCAAAGCATTGCGAGCAGTATTAATATGATTGCCAATACTATCTTTTGTAATAGGTATATATTTAACACCACTTGTAGTGCCACTTGTTTTTGCAAAATAGATTGGCTTGCCTTGCCATAAAACATTCTTTTCACCTTGTTTAATTTGCTCAATAAAACTTTTTATTTGCTCATAATCTCTTATTGGTACATTAGTTATAAAATCACTGTATGAATTTATTTTATGAAAATTGTGTTGCTTGCCAAAATATGTTTTCGCAGCTTTTTTAATAAGAGCCTTAAAAATGTGTTCTTGATCTTCTACAGCCGTTTTTTTGTGCTGATTTATTTTTTTATATATGTATTGGGCAAATGGTTTTGCCAAAAGTGATTTTAAATTCATTTTGTTTATTATAAACGTTGGCAAAAATAGGTTTAGGTTGCTATCAAGTCCTAGTATTAATTATTCTATATTCCTAGCTCGTAGCTTTAGAGTTTTAGATTCAATAAAAAAATTTTCACTAATTCGTTTCATAACCCTACTTTTGCCGTCCAAAAAATTTTTAGGTTATGTTAGCTGTAGTTAAAATTGCTGGACAGCAATTTAAAGTTAAAGCAGGAGATAGTTTATATGTTCCTCATATTGCTGGTAATACTGGCGATAAAGTAGATTTTACAGATGTATTAATGACAGATAATGGAGGCATTGTTTCTATTTCTAATGTTAATGCAACAGTAAAAGCTGAAATTACTAAAGCACTTGTACAAGGCGATAAGGTAATTGCATTTAAAATGAAAAGAAGAAAAGGCTTTAGAAAAAAGCATGGGCATCGTACGCACTATACTCAAATTAAAATTGATAGTATAGCATAAAAATTTTGAAAATTTATTTCTGAAAAATTAAACTATTTTTTTAGTTTTTTTGTTTTCAAAATATCTTTTTTCAAAATGTTAATATTATTTTAAATTTTATAAATTAATTAAGATGGCACACAAAAAAGGTGAAGGTTCCGTAAAAAATGGTCGCGATAGTAATAGCAAAAGACTAGGCGTTAAAATATTTGGTGGACAGCCTGCAATAGCTGGAAACATTATCATTCGTCAACGTGGCACTGTTTATCATCCAGGTAAAAATGTGGGTGTTGGAAAAGATTGGACACTATTTGCATTGACTGATGGTGTAGTAAATTTCAAAAAAGGAACCAACAACAAGAACACAGTTTCTGTTGTATCTGCAGAGGCATAAAAAAAAAATTTGGTGGTTTCAAAAATGTGTCTACTTTAGTGGCATATTTACTAACCATTAAATTTAAAAAACATGGCAAAAGCTGCAAAAAAAGCTGCTCCTAAAAAAGCTGCTCCTGCGAAAAAAGCTGCTCCTGCAAAAAAAGCTGCTCCTGCAAAAAAAGCTGCTCCTAAAAAAGCTGCTCCTGCAAAAAAAGCTGCTCCTGCAAAGAAAGCTGCTCCTGCAAAAAAAGCTGCCCCTGCAAAAAAAGCTGCTCCTGCAAAGAAAGCTGCTCCTGCAAAAAAGGCTGCTCCTGCAAAAAAAGCTGCTCCAAAAAAGAAATAATTCTTTTAGGAACGCGAATAAGATTAAAGTCTCGAATTTATTTTCGAGACTTTTTTATTTTTAATAAAAAATACAATCTAAATGAGTGTAATTACTGTTGTTCCCTCACTTGTAAGTGGCACAATAAAAATTTCTCCCTCTAAAAGCTATTCTCAACGTGCAGCAGCTGTTGCTTTATTAAAAGGTGGTAAAACTACTTTAGAAAACTACGGAAAAAGCAATGATGAAACTGTTGCTTTGGAAATCATTAAAGCCTTAGGGGCAAGTATTATTATTGATGGTAGCAAAGTAGTAATACAATCAGAATTTAATTCTAATACAACTTTTGCCAATAAAATATTTGTTGCAGAAAGTGGGCTGTCTCTAAGACTTTTTACTTGTATAGCAGCTTTATTAAATTGTGAAGTTGAAATAACAGGAGAGGGTAGCTTGCTAAACAGACCAGTTGGAATTTTTGAATCAATACTGCCTCAATTAAGTGTTGAAATAAAAACAAATAATGGCTTTGTTCCAATTTTCGTTAAAGGTAATTTGCAACTAAAAAATATTGAAATTAATGGTGAAGTGAGCTCTCAGTTTTTAAGTGGTTTTATACTAGCATTTTCCTACTTGTATTGGAATAATTCTTTATTAGAGAGTGTAGCTATTACTGTTCAAAATTTGAAGAGCAAGCCGTATATAGATGTGACTATTGATGTGTTAGAAAAATTTGGTTTACCAACTCCTCAAAACAAAAATTATTTGGAATTTATTTTTACTAAATCTAAATCTAAATCTATACAAGATATTTTTTACAGCATTGAAGGCGATTGGAGTAGTGCTGCTTTTATGCTAGTTGCAGGTGCTATTGCTGGTAAGATAAAAGTATCAAAGTTAAATTTTGAAACTAAACAAGCAGATAAGGCTATTTTAAAAGTTTTGGAAAAAGCAGGAGTAAATGTAGATATTGTTAATGATGAAATTATTGTTGAAAAAAATCTGCAAGAATTAAATGCTTTTGAATTTGATGCAACTGATTGTCCAGATTTATTTCCTCCACTTGTTGCATTAGCTGGAAATTGCAATGGTGTATCGAAAATAAAAGGTGTAAATAGATTAAAGCATAAAGAAAGTAACAGAGGGGAAATATTGCAAACAGAATTTGGTAAACTTGGCGTATTAATATTAATTGACGATGATATAATGAAAATTTATGGATCACTTAAAATAAAAGGTGGAATCATTAATTCGAACAACGACCATAGAATAACAATGGCTTGTGCTATTGCAGCAATAAATGCCACTGAAAATGTTATAATTGAGGGTGCTGAAGCTGTAAATAAATCTTACCCTAATTTTTTTGAAGATCTGAAAAAAATCGGTGTGGGTATAAAATAAAAAAGGGCCAGGATAAAAATCCAGCCCCGTTTTTAAAATCCAATATCCTATGAAAAACCGAGGCAAATTTAAGAGTCTCGCTTGTTTCAGCCAAATATTTAGACAAATATTTTTTCAGCAAACTCAATATTTTTTTGAGTACCAACATCCAATAATAAATCAGCACTATGTTCGAAGCCAATTACTTCATTTTCAGCCATTAAATTCAAATAAACATCAATCATAGAAAATTTACCAGTTTGTGTAATTTGTTGCAATAATTTCTTGTTGATAATATGCACACCACTAAATGCAAATTTTCGATGTAAGTCTTTATCAAAAAAAGTAATACCTTTTATTTCATTTGTTGTAGAATTCATCCAACCTACTAACTTGTTTTCTTTACTAAAAATTAAATATCTACTAGTTTCTCTTTTAGTAACTGCAAGTGTTGCAGCAGCATTATTTTCAAGATGATATTGATACATTTTACCTAAATCTAAATTGGTTAAAATATCAACATTCATTACAACAATGTTTTCTTCATTATTAAATAATGGAATTGCTTTTTTTAGTCCACCACCAGTTTCTAATACTTCATCAGTTTCATCGCTAATTAAAACATTTGCACCCCAACCTTTATGTTCATTAATAATATCAATAATCTGATTAGAAAAATGATGCACATTAACAACAATATTTTGTATGCCAAATTTTTGCAAGTACTCAATGTTTCTTTGTAATAAAGTTTTATTGTTTACAATTGCTAATGCTTTAGGATGATTATCTGTAAAGGGTTTTAGCCTTGTGCCCAAACCTGCTGCAAAAAGCATTGCTGTGTTTAATTGATTTGCCATTTATTTTTTCCAGTTTTCTTTATTAGTATGATTCGCTTCAACTTTTAGTTTGTATTTATTGCGTAAGTGCCTTGCAGTTTGCTCTGCTGCATATACACTTCTATGTTGGCCACCAGTGCAACCAAAATTTATTTGTAGGTTTTCAAAATCACGTGCTAAATAATCTTCAACTGTGATATCAATAATATCCCAAATACTATTTAAAAATTTATTCATTTGTGTTTGTTGTTCTAAAAATATTTGAACTGATTTATCTAATCCACTCAATTTTTTGTAGTCATCAAACCTGCCAGGATTTAATATACCCCGCATATCAAAAACAAATCCACCACCATTTTCAGTTTCATCTTTTGGTAAAGCAACTTTGTAACTAAAGCTATTTACAGTAACTTTTAATTTAGTTGTTTCGTTTGCCTGTGGTGGTGTAAATTTTTCTATAATTTTTCCACTTGTTATAAATGCTAAAACCTTTTCTAACTCTGGTGTTTCAATACTTAATTTATTATTTATTAAAAATTCTTTTAAGTTGTTTAATCCAAATGGAATACTTGTTAAAAAATGTGCTTTACGCTCAAACAAACCTCTAAAACCATAAGCACCTAAAACCTGTAATAATCTTATTAAAACATAGCCATTATACTGATGTTTAAATTTTTTTTCATCAACTTTTTGTGGTAGTAAAGTATTGATTTGTTCGATATAATAATTCAATAAATTGTTCTTCCATTCATTACTTAATTGTGCTTTTGCCTGCCATAATAAACTTGCAACATCATATTGTAAAGCACCTTTCATTCCACCTTGAAAGTCAATGAAATTAACAGTTTCACCTTGAAGCATTATGTTTCTACTTTGAAAATCACGAAACATAAAATACTTCTGTTCAACATTATTTAAATAGTTGCTTAATGCTTCAAAGTCATTTAGCAATTGTTGTTTATCATAAGGATATTGAAGTGTGTCTAGGAAATAATATTTGAAATATAACAAGTCACTCATTATAGCTTCTTTGCCAAATTCTTTTGCAGTAATGCATTTATTATAATCCAAATTTTCATCTCCAAGTATTTGAATTTTTGCTAATGCTTGCAAAGATTTTTTATATAACTCAAAAATATTTTCTGCGTGTCCTTGTTGTTCTAATTCATCAAGCAAACATTTATTCCCAACATTTTCTTGTAAGTAAATAGTTTGTTCTTGGTTAACACAAAATACTTGTGGCACGTTTAAGTTTAAACTTTTGAAATGCTTTGAAAAGTAGATGAATGTTGCGTTTTCAGCAATGTTGATATTGTAAGTTGCAATACAATTTTGCTTGCCAATAACAACAAAATACATTCTGTCGCTACCTGCTTGAGGTATTTTTTCAATACGTGTTGGCTCTTGGCTTTGCCAGTTTTTATATAACGATTTTATTTCTTCTTCAATGTGTTGCATAGCTACAAAGTAAAATGCTTTAACATTACAAGTAAATTTTGTTGATTAGTATTCCAAATTTTAAATGGTGCCAACGCCACTAAAGCTAAATAGTAGCAATACAGCTTGGTCAATAAATAAAATAAATGTGCAAAGCACTTTAAAACTATATCATAGATTTGTAAACCATAAATTTTTATTATGAACAGAATACCTGAATCGGAATTAATTATTAATAATCGTGGTGCAATTTACCATATTGATTTAAGACCAGAAGAGCTTGCTGATACAGTGATTACAGTTGGTGATCCTGATAGAGTTGCAGTGGTTGCAAAGTACTTTGATAAGATTGAAGTGCAACGCCAGCACAGAGAATTTGTGAGTGCTACAGGTTATATTGGTGCTAAAAGAATTACTGTAATTAGCAGTGGTATTGGACCAGATAATATTGATATTGTATTGAACGAATTGGATGCTTTAAAGAATATTAATTTTGAAAACAGAACAATTAAACAAACACACTCGCCACTTACTATTATTAGGCTTGGTACAAGTGGTGCATTGCAAGAACATATTGCTGTAGATAGCTTAGTTGCTGGCACACACGGTTTGGGGCTAGATAATTTATTGCATTTTTATAAATTGCAAATGAATGATGAAGAGCAACAATTGTTGCAAAATTTTGTAGCACACACACAACTTACAGGAAATGTGCAACCTTATATAAGCAGTGCTGGTACTGGTGTTTTAAAACATTTTGTTGAAGGTTTTCATAATGGCATAACTGTTACTTGCCCTGGTTTTTATGGGCCACAAGGTAGAATTTTACGTTTAGGAATAAGCAACCCTTCATTAGTTGATAACTTGACTAGCTTTAGATTTGGTAATCATTTTATTTCAAACTTTGAAATGGAAACTAGTGCTATATATGGTTTAGGTAGATTGCTTGGACACCAATGTTTAAGTGTGAATGTCATTGTTGCAAACAGAGTGAGAAAAGAATTTAGTAAAGATGGTGCAGCAGCAGTTGAAAACTTAGTTAAAACTTGTTTGGGAATTATTGAGAAGATTTAGTATGACTTTAGCAAAGCAAATTTCAAAACATTTTAGAGACGTTTTCTTTGGAGGAAACTGGACTGTATCTTGTATGCAAGAACAGTTGAAAGATGTAAGCTGGCAACAAGCAACAACTAAAGTTCATAGTTTTAATACAATAGCTGCCTTAACATATAATAGCTATTATTTTGTGTTAGCCTTGCTTGATGTTTTGGAAGGAAAGCCATTAACAGCCCACGATAAATTTAGTTTCAATCATCCTCAAATTCAATCGCAGCAAGATTGGGAAGATTTGTTAAATAAAATTTGGATTGATGTTGAACGAACAACTTTGTTAATTGAACAGCTGCCAAATAATAAATTAAGTGAAAATTTTGCTGATGCAAAATATGGTACTTATTATAGAAATATTACTGGTATTATAGAACATACACATTACCATTTAGGACAAATTGTTATCATTAAAAAAATGCTAAACAAATGATTTTTTACAAATACCAAGGCACAGGAAACGATTTTGTGATTATAGATAATCGTAATAATAACATAACACTTAACTCACAGCAAGTAGCTAAACTTTGTGATAGAAAATTTGGAATTGGTGCAGATGGTTTAATGCTTTTGCAACAAAAAGTTGGTTTTGATTTTGAGATGATTTACTATAATGCAGATGGAAAAGAAAGTAGTATGTGTGGCAATGGAGGCAGGTGTTTAACGCAATTTGCATTTGATATTGGTATAAAAAAAGATAAATATAAGTTTCTGGCAATTGATGGAGAGCACGAAAGTTTATTTGCTGAAAATGATTGGGTGCATTTAAAAATGATTGATGTTGATGAGATAAAAAATCATCACGGAGAATATATTTTAAATACAGGCTCGCCACATTATGTAAAGCAAGTAACTAATATTAAAGAAATTAATGTTTATAAATTGGGTCCCGAAATACGCTACAGCAAAGACTTTGAAGAAAAAGGTATTAATGTGAATTTTGTTGAGCAACTAGAAGAGGATAAAATTTATGTAAGAACTTATGAGCGTGGAGTAGAAGATGAAACCTTAAGTTGTGGTACAGGTGTTACTGCAAGTGCCTTAGTTTTTTATCATAACGATTTTGGATTTAATAGGGTAGAAGTAGAAACACTTGGTGGTAAACTTGCAGTTGAATTTGATAAAAATGGAGAAGATAAATTTAAAAATATCTGGCTGTGTGGACCTGCCACATTTGTGTTTAAAGGAGAGATAGATATTTAAATCAAAAGTGAAAAGGGAAAGCCAAAAACTAACTATAATTAATAAACCAGAAAAGATAAACTGCGAAGCAAATGATTCAATATTTTAAAAATATAGATGCACAAACCATTGAAATTGACAAGCCAGAAAATGGTACTTGGATAAATGTTGTGCCACCTTTAAAAGAAGAAGAATTTACAGAGCTAAGCGATGGTTTAGACATTCCAATTGAATTTTTAAGAGACTCTCTAGATATTGATGAAAGACCTCGTTATGAGCTTGCAGACAATGTAAAATTTGTTGTAATAAAAACACCAACAGAAAACAATTCGTTTAACGATAGCGATGCTTATTACATTACAATTCCCATTTGCATTATCTTAACTCACAATCATATTGTAACAGTTAATTCTTTTGATAATGGGGCAATAAAAAAATTCTTAAATACTTTTCAAAAACGCCATCCAGATAAAAGAAATATGATGGTATTAAAAGTATTTGAAAAAATTGTACAAAACTTTTTAGAGTATCTAAAAGAAATCAATCAAAAAAGAAATCAGTACGAGCAAAGTCTTTACGATAGCAACAGTAATGTTGATTTATTAAAGTTAATGCGTATTCAAAAAAGCTTGGTGTATTTTGTTACTGCTTTACGTAGCAACGAAATGCTAATGATGAAATTGGAACGCACCAATTTTTTACAATTAACAGATGAGGAAAGAGAATTTTTACAAGATTTAATTGTAGATACATCTCAAGCACTTGAAATGGCAAACATTTATACCAACATTTTAAGTAGTACAATGGATGCATTTGCAAGCATTATAAGCAATAATCTTAATAATGTAATGAAACGTTTAACATCAATAACCATAATACTTTCATTGCCTATTTTAGTTACAAGTATTTATGGAATGAATGTAAAAATTCCAGGACAAGATGGAGTACACGCTTTTTATATTCCAGTTATCATTTCACTAGTTGTGTCTATTTTAATCAGTGGATATTTTATGAAGAAAAAATGGTTTTAAATAATCCAAAATTTCTCTTAAGTCATTTATTGTTGTTTTAAAGTGCTTTGCACTTTTATTCTTATTGTCCAAGCTGCATTGCTACTATGTTTCAACAGTGGCGTTGGCACCATTCAAATTTTGTATTTCTATTCAACAAAAATAGCATACTTCAATCTATATTTAGTTTCAAGTTAAAGTAATATATTTTCCCCTTAATTTCGATGCTGTGTAATTTTTACACAAAACAAAAAACGATTGCAATATGAGTACAGTTTACACAGGTATTAAACCTAAGTTATCCTTTTGGCAAATTTGGAATATGTGTTTTGGTTTCTTTGGAATTCAATTTGGCTGGAGCTTGCAAATGGGCAATATGAGTGCTATCTACGAATTCTTAGGTGCTAAACCAGATGACATTCCTGGACTTTGGTTAGCTGCACCAATGACTGGTTTATTAGTGCAACCTATTATTGGCTACTTAAGTGATAGAACTTGGCATCCAAAACTTGGTAGAAGAAGGCCTTACT
>JAPLER010000137.1:12554-18499 GCA_026391115.1 Bacteroidota bacterium
GCAATACTTAGCTCATTAGCATTGTTTGTAATGCCAAATTCATCAACAGTTTGGATGGCAGCAGGAACTTTATGGATTTTAGATTCTTGCATCAATATTAGTATGGAGCCATTTAGAGCTTTTGTGGGTGATAACCTTAATGATAAACAAATGAGCTTTGGCTATGCTATGCAAAGTATGTTTATTGGTTTGGCTTCTTTTATTTCTGGTTATTTACCTTCTAAATTAGTGGAATGGTTTCACGTTAGCAGAGATAAAGGTGCTGGTGGAATTCCTCAAAATATAATGTGGAGTTTTTACATTGGTGGTGCAGTTTTTCTGTCTGCAGTTTTATATACTGTAATATTTAGCAAAGAATATCCTCCTAGTAATGAAAATTGGAAAGAAGATTTACAGAAAGAAGAAGGCAAAGGAATTGTTGCAGAAATTATTGATGCCATAAAAAATATGCCTATTCAAATGAAACGCCTAGCTGTAGTGAATTTCCTTACTTGGCCTGGTTTGTTTTTGATGTGGTTTTTTTATAGCAATGGTGTTGCTGTTCAAATTTTTGGTGGTGACGCTAAAACTAATCCAGATGTTTTTACACAAGGAATTGAATATGCTGGTAAAACTTCTGCTATCTTAAATTTGGTTACTTTCATATTTGCATTTACGCTTCCTTTTTGGGTAAGTAAATTAGGTAAGAAATTGACTCACACTACTTGTTTGTTAATTGGAGGCATTGGTTTAATCTCTGTATTCTTTGTTCATAATCCTAGCTTTTTATATCTTTCTATGGGAATGGTAGGCATAGCTTGGGCATCAATTTTATCAATGCCATATTCAATGTTAGCAGGTTGTTTGCCAAAAGAAAAAATGGGTGTTTATATGGGTATTTTCAATTTCTTCATTGTGTTACCTGAAATTTTAGCTTCATTGTTTTTTGGAAAAATTATGGATGGGGTATTGCATAATGATAGACTTGCTGCTGTTTTAATTGGAGGTTGTTTATTGTGCACAGCAGGTATTGTGTGTGCTTTAATTATTAAAGAAAATAAAGAAATTACTGCTTAATTATATTAAATTTTATCAATGAAAAAATTACTATTCTCGATACTTTTTGTTTTTGCCTTTTCACTTTTTACTTTCTCGCAAGTTACAGTGTTTCCAAGCAATTGGTGGGTGGGAATGAAGCATAATAAAGTACAGTTGTTGATTAAAACAAATGAAAATATCGGTTTTTCACAAGCTAATTTTCTTGGTACTAAAGCTTCTGGAATTAAGGTTGAAAAAGTCACAAAATTAGAAAATTTAAAGTATCTACTTGTGGATATTTCAAGAAAATATTTGGCTTTGGATGTTACTATTGCTGCTTCTTGTAAAGTGGGTACAGCTAGAATAAATGTTGGAAAAGAGGTTGTAAATTTCGAACTCAAACCTCGCAGAGCTAATAGAGGTAAAGACTTTGCACAAGGTGTAACATCTGAAGATTTTATTTATTTATTAATGCCAGAACGCTTTAGCAATGGCGATAAAACAAATGATAGAATTGCTGGAATGTTGGATCAAAGTCTTGACAGAGATTCAATGTATTTACGTCATGGAGGAGACTTGCAAGGCGTTACAAATCATCTAGATTATTTGCAAAACCTTGGTGTAACTACTTTATGGATGACGCCTGTTTTAGAAAACAATCAACCCAACAGAACAGAACATGGTTATGCTTTTACCAATCATTATTCTATTGAACCAAGATTTGGTGGTGCTAATGCTTATAAGAAACTAAGTGATGAATTACATAAACGTGGAATGAAATTGATTCAAGATGCAGTGTATAATCATATTGGTGATAAGCATATTTTATTTACCGATGCTCCTGCAAAAGACTGGTTTCATCAATGGCCTAAGTTTACTCAAACGAGTTATAAAGACCAGCCCATATTTGATCCTTATTCTTCTGCAAAAGATAGGAAAGTTACACAAGATGGTTGGTTCACAGAACAAATGCCAGATTGGAATCAAAACAACCCTTATGTTGCCAATTTCTTAATTCAGCACGCCATCTGGAGTGTTGAAGAATTTGGAATTGATGGCTGGAGAATTGATACTTATTTATACAATGATTTAGAATTTATGAATAATTGCAACAAAGCAATTACTGATGAATATCCTAAAATGACAATGTTTGGAGAAACCTGGGTTCACGGTGTTCCAAGTCAGGCTTATTACACAGAGAATATTTCTAATACTAAATTCAAAAGTAATTTGCAAGGTGCTACAGATTTTCAAACTCTATTTTATGGTATTCAACCTGCGTTAAACGAAAAATTTGGCTGGACAGAAGGGGTAAACAAATTATACACAACACTTGCTTTTGATTATTTATACAAAGACCCGAACAGAAATTGTATAATGCTTGACAATCACGATTTACCAAGAAGTTTCACAAGTTTTGGAGAAGATGTTGCTAAAATGAAAATGGCTTTTGCTTGGTTGTTTACTTGTCGTGGAATTCCTCAAACATACTATGGTAGTGAGGTTTTAATGAAAGGAGGCACAAATCCTGATGGGTGGGTAAGGCTTGATTTTCCTGGTGGTTGGGAAGGCGATAAAAAAAATGCTTTTACTGGAGAAGGCTTAACTCCTGACGAAAAAATGATGCAGGATTATTATAAAACATTAGCCAATTTTAGAAAGAAATCATCTGCTATTAAAACTGGCAAAATGATGCAGTATGTACCTCAAGATGGATTGTATGTTTACTTTAGATATGATGAAAAACAAACTATAATGTGTGTGATGAATACTGCTGAAAAAGATAAAGAAGTAAGCTTTGAAAATTATGATGAAAGAACCAAAGGTTTTACCAAAGCAACAGATATCGTAAATAAAACAACACATCAAAATAAATTCACCATACCTGCAAAAACAATGTGGGTATTGGAATTGGGAAAATAAAACAATAATTATTTTATAAATTTATCTATAAAAGCTTGCGGTACTTCTGCAAGCTTTCTTGTTTCATAATTGATGCACAGCATACCTGTTTTCACTTTTCCAACAACAATAGTTTTATCGTCTAAATTTTTTTCCATCAAATAAAATAAATTAAACCCAAGCTTAGAAAAATCAGTTGCTTGTATAGATATGATTACAACGTCACCATAAAACAATTCTGCCTTAAATTCAATTGCTGCATCAGCCATAATTAAACTAATGCCTTCAATATTTAATTCGGAGTAACCTAAATTTTTTAAAAATTGTAATCTAGCTTCATGAATGATAGATAAAAAGCTGTCATTGCCTACATGTCCTCCATAGTTCAAATCTGTAATACGAATTGATATTGAAGTTGTAAAACTAAAGTTTTCAGGTAAGGTTATTTTTATTCGATTCATTAAGTAAAGTTATGTAGTAAGAACAAAAAAGCATCCATAAAAATGAATGCTTTAAACTTAAGTACATCATAGGTAAACGGACTAAGTAAGTGATGTAAAACTAGTCGTTTGATCCTACTGATAATTATTTTTATATTAAAGTGAATAAAAGAAAATACAAAGCAAGTTTTATTCACAAATAAATTATTCTTCTGCAACTATTGATGCTGCTGTCTTTTCGCTGTCTATTAATTTGCCAAATTCTGTTTTTAACATTCTTGATGGATAACGATTAATTACAATGAAATCATGAGTAGCCATAATAATTGCTGACCCATAGTCTTTTGCAATTTGAAACAACAGTTGCATAATTTCATCACTAGTTTCTGGGTCTAGGTTACCAGTTGGCTCATCTGCTAGTATTAATTTTGGTGAGTTTAGTAGAGCTCTAGCTATATCCACACGTTGTTGCTCCCCACCACTCATTTCATAAGTCATTTTATAAGCCTTGCTTTTTAAACCAACTTTATCAAGTACATCATTAATTTTTTCTTCCATTAATTTTTCATCTTTCCAGCCAGTTGCTCTTAACACAAATTTTAAATTTTCATACACACTTCTATCTGTCAGCAATTGAAAGTCTTGAAAAACAACTCCTAAATTTCTTCTTAAAAATGGCACTTTCTTCCAATCCATATTTCTGATATCGTAGCCCACAACACTTGCTGAGCCTTCTTTTAAAGCCAATTCTCCATATAAAGTTTTAAGTAAACTACTTTTTCCAGTTCCTGTTTTTCCTACTAGATAAACAAACTCTCCTTTTTCTATATTGAAGTTGACATCTTGTAAAATCAAGCTTTTGCCTTGATATATGTTGACATTTTTTAATGATACTATAGGTTCGCTCATAAACTATTTTTGTGTAAAGATAAAAGAAGAAATATTGAATATTATCTTAAAAAAAAATGCAGATGAAAACATCTGCAATTTTTAAATTAATTTGTATTTGAAAGAAGAAAATTACTTGATAAATTAACGTAAAGTTTTACCACCAATGATATTTACATTCACATTACCTGCCATAATATCTTTTTGACGAACTACCAATCTTGCTTCACTTACACTACCACAAGTTGCACAACTTGCTCTGTAAGTTGTGCCTCTATATGGCACTTCTGCAGTTCCATTTTCCCAATTGGTCCCACTAAAAATGAAAAATTCTGGTGAATATTTATTGTTAATGAATTTTAAATTATTCCCACCGCCTTCAAAAGCTACTCGCAATCCATCTGGGTCAATTGCTTCTATAACCCCTGGTGTTAAAGCTGGTAATTCAATTTTATTTTCGTTCACACCATATTGATTCACTACTTTGCCATTATCAATGTACAATTTATCTTGGCTTAATCCTCTACTTAAAATAACATTTTGGTCAATAAAAAATTGTAATTTTCTAATGTCTTGATTGTTATTTCTTAACCTATTGTACAACTCTCTTGTAAAAGGAATCATAGAATCTTTATCATCTTGTTGTGGGCAACAGTTATTGTTTTGTGCAATTGCTGGTGCTGTTGCAATTGGAGCATTAATAGGTGCTACAGTTGGTGCAGTTGTTGTTGTAGGCATAGCAAACTTAATAGGACCATTATCTGTCTTTTTGCTAGACACACAACTTACTAAAGCAACTACACAAACAAAAAGAACAATTCTTGAAATTTTTTTCATAACAAATTTTAAATTTTTGTTAGGTTGAATTTAACAAAACCTTTGTAAAAGTAACTTAATGTACTGCAAATTATACTACCTTAAACTAGGGGTAATGCGTAATAAGCACACTTTAACTAAGTAGTAACGCTTTTTTTGGGTAGTTTATTATGTGTGCTTGTTTCTATTTCTTGTAATTGTTTTGATGTTTTTCTAGACTGATTGTGGCTGTAACCTGGTTTGCCAAAAATGTATAATAGTTTTTGCTTAAAGGAAAGTTCCTGTTTCAAGTCATTAAAAATGCTTTTCCATTCATAAAAAACCAAATTAGATAAATTAGTATTTTCTATGTTATTTGTTAAACCATACTTTATGGGTTGATAGGTTTCTGCATCAAGCTCTTGTTGAAAAGTACCAAACATTTTATCCCAAATTATTAAAAACATACCCATATTTTTATCTAAATATTTTACGTTACTTCCATGGTGCACTCGATGATGTGAAGGCGTTACCAAAATATATTCTAACCATCCCATTTTCTTAATCAATTCTGTGTGCACCAATATGCCCCAAATTTGGGTAGCACTATAGGCCAATGCAATGTCTTGAACTTTAAAACCTAACAAAGCCAAAGGAATGAAATAAATAAAACGATACAATGGCTGAAAAACAGAAGACCTGAAACCAACAGTAAAATTCATTTTTTGAGAGCTATGATGCGTTATATGCGTTGCCCAGAAAAAGCGTATTTCGTGGTCAAATCTATGCAGCCAGTAATACAAAAAATCTTCGGCAATGACTAGTGTAAACCAATAAATATATACATTCGAAATGCTATATATTTTATGATTAAAAAAATAAACCAGTACAGCCATATAAATT
>JAPLER010000432.1 GCA_026391115.1 Bacteroidota bacterium
TCAGATGAATATATAGAGGGGGATTTTTCTAATTCAAAATTGATGTTAGAAATTGCAAAAAAAACAAAATGCAATTTTATACTTTCTGGGGCAAATGATTTTGCTTATTTATCTGCCTGTGAAGTAGCAGATAAGTTAAAATTACCAGGTTTTGATAACCCAACAACCGCATATACTTTACACCATAAAAATCTTTTTAAAGAAATTGCAAAATCAATTAAACTACCAGTTACAAAATTTATAATAACTGATGTAAAAAAAAATAATTCACAAGATCTTGAAGATTTAGTATTTCCATTAATAGTTAAACCAGTAGATCTTACCGGGGGTAAGGGTATTAGTTTAGTTCAGACAAAGAAAGAATTAAATAATGCTTTTTTACTATCAAATAAATATTCTAGAAGTGATAAGGTTATAATAGAAGAATTCTTTTATGGATCTTTACATAGTTATTCAACAATTATTGAAAACGAAAAAATAATATTTGAATATTCAGATAATGAATTTTGTAATAGCACACCATTTCTTGTCACTACCTCAACTAGTATCGTTATGGTTCCTCACCATATTCTTCATGACATAAAAATTCAAACTGAAAAACTTGCTAAGAAACTTAAACTTATAAATGGTGTACTCCATTGCCAATTTCTCTACCATAAAAATAGATATGTTATTTTAGAGTATACAAGAAGGTGCTCTGGAGATCTTTATAGTAATGTTGTTGAGTTAGTCACCGGAAAAGTTCATATTGAACAATTTGTAAGACAATCTATGGGTTTAAAAACAGAACTAAGAAGTTCCGAAATTACCCAGTCTGATTATGTATCTCGTCACTGTATCTTTACTAAAAAGACTGGCATTCTTAATAATATAATTATATCGAAAAATATTAAAAATAATATTTATTCAAAAACAAATATCTATAATGATAATTATTTTTATAGTTCTACAGAAAATAAAAAAATAACTGTCGTAATTATGAAATTTGATTCATATGAAGCAATGAATACTGCTAATTTAAATATAAATAATTATTTAAAATATTTATGATATTGTTTTATAATAATTATTATTAAAGGATATTGATATGGAAATTATTGACCTAGCTAATGAATTAATTGCAAATAAAAAATACATTGAGTCTACACACGTAATTGAAACAATATTAATCCATAACCCTTCTAATAATTACATTAGATTAAATTTAGCGCAAATTTATATTAAACTCAAAGAAAATTCGTATCGGATGAGAGCTAAATTCCATTTGGAATATATTATTAATTCCAGTATTGAATTTGAAGATATAAAAGAAGTTGTTTCTATCCTTATGTTCAACGTATATCTAACTCATGGAGGAAATGATGAGGCAACCGTATTATTAAATAAGTTCAGCCAATTTTTTACTGGTGAGCAAATATCGTTCATAAATACTAATCTTAAAGTGTCAACTAACCTTTTAAATAATAAAAATAGTTCAGTACTACCTAATAAAGCATCCTTATTTGATAACTTTGATTATGCATTTAATAATTATATAATCAACCAATTTAGTAAAACAACAAAAAGAAAATTAATAAATAAAAAATTTTTTACATATGGAAGCTGTTTTGCTGGTAACGTTGCCCGTGAAATGAAAACAAGAGGTATATGTATTAATAGTTTTTTTGTTGGTGAAGAAGTAAACACTACTTTTTCAAATGTAAATCTTTTGAAATATATTTTTGATCAAAATTTATCAAATATAGATTATTATCAGAAATTGCTATTGAGTCATGATATTAATTTAATTAAGTCAAATTTAATTTCTTCCGAAATTTTAATTTTTACACTTGGTGTAGCCCCTGCATTTTTTGATAACAATAAAAAATATTACCCACACAGCCCTGATAATCTCAAATCAATTTTAAGAAATAATAATGTTAAATACAGATTTTCAACCGTTGATGAAAATATAGAAGAACTAATGAAATTAAAAAAACTTCTTATTGAATTTACAAATATTCGATATGTATTTTTAACAGTTTCACCTGTGCCTCTCAATGCATCATTATTAACATCTTCAACCATTGTTGATGACTCAGAAAGTAAATCTATTTTAAGATCTTCTGCTGGCATTGTTTCTAGAACTGATCCAGATTTTTTTATTTATTTTCCTAGTTTTGAAGCTTTTAGATGGTTACCTTGTTTTAATAATTACTCGGGATTTGGAGAAGATGACGATAATACTAGACATGCTAATGAATCAATGGTTAAAATTGTTGTTAATGGTTTTTTAAAAATGATTGATTAGTACAATTCAATTAGTTATTAGTATGAAGATTTAATTATTCTGATACTCTTAAACTTTATAACACTATTATATTTTATTTGCATGCATATTCACTTTATGAAGATATAAATTAATTTAATCGCTTTATGATAAATTTAATAAAAAATTAAAAAAAATAAATTCAATGAACTTCAAATATGTTGATAACGCACGCCGAGGGTTTTCTGGTTCGAAAGTGACTATTGACACGATTGGCGAAAAAGTTGAAAAGACAGACTCTTCAAAATCCGGAATTCTAGAATATCAATTTCGAGCTCTTAAATATTTTTCATCGACATTAAAGGGAAAAATCAGGGTACCAAAAGTTATTAATTTCAGTAACACGGATGGATATGAGGTACTAATTTTAGAGCTGATAAGCGGCCCGACGCTTCATCATATTTTTCAGACAGGCGACTTATTCCGTGCTAGTTTAATTACTAATAGTCTTTGGTTCGAATGGACAGAGTTTTTATCCTCCCACTCACTTATTAATTTTAATTGTGGCCTAGTAGACATTCAAAATTATAAAAATAAA
>JAPLER010000372.1:0-3883 GCA_026391115.1 Bacteroidota bacterium
GTGAAACATATACACAAAAAATTTGCAGGGCAGCAAGGTATTTGGAGCAATTATGTGCAAGAACATTTGCTACCACGCCTCAATGGGTTTGAGCTATTAATGGCAAGCTATGCAATGGCACATTTGCAGCTAGATTTATTGTTAAAAGAAACAGGAGCAACCAACGACCAAAGACTAAAGACCAACACCCAAAGACTAAGAGTGTACCTAACCAATAGCCTTGAAGAAAGCCACCCCGATACAGGAACTTTATTTGCCAACTGGCTAAGCAGCGAAGCCAACGAAGCCAACCGTATAAAACGAGATGCCCCTGTAATGTGTGTAATTGGCAACCCCCCGTATAGTGGTATTTCATCTAACAATGGAGAATGGATAAGTAAACTAATTGATGATTATAAATATGTAGATGGAGAATATTTTAATGAACGCAAACATTGGTTAAATGATGACTATGTAAAGTTTATACGTTATGGGCAGCATTTTATAGAAAAAAATGGAAGTGGGGTATTGGCATTTATTAACCCACACGGCTTTTTAGATAACCCAACATTTAGAGGAATGCGTTGGAATTTGTTAAAGACCTACGATAAAATTTACACCCTTGACTTGCACGGCAATGCTAAGAAGAAAGAAACAGCACCCGATGGCAGTGCAGATGTAAATGTGTTTGATATTATGCAAGGTGTAAGCATTAACATTTTTATAAAAACAGGCAAGAAAAAAACTAATGAACTAGGTAAGGTATTTCAGTATGATTTGTTTGGTAAAAGGGATTTTAAATATGATTTTCTTTTTGAAAACTCACTAAAAAGTATTGTTTTTAATGAGTTGAGACCTGAGAAACCAAATCTGTTTTTTGTTCCAAAACAAAAAAATGTTTTTGAAGAAGAATATTTTCGTGGTTTCAAATTAAATGAGTTTTTTCCTAATGGTGTAATTGGAACACAAACAGGAAGCGATAAAACGCTTACCTCAGAAACTTCAAATGGTTTAAAAAAGTTGCTTTTTGAGTTATATGGTACAGATGTTAAAGATGAATATATTCAAATGTATCAGTATAGACCGTTTGAAAAAAGGTATATGTATTTCATAAGTTCTTTAAATAATAATGCTTATCCTAAAATATTAATACCAGCTTCATATCGTTCAAGATACAATACAACTAAGCATCTAATTCAAAATAATATAGCATTACTCATTCCTAGACAAATAGCTGAGAATGACTACTATCATTGTTTCCTCTCTACTGAAATAGCAGATGCTTGTTTAATATCAAACAAAACCAAAGAACAAAATCAAGTTTTTCCCCTCTACCTATATCCAGAAAAAACAGAGCAGTTAAGTTTGGGGCAAGCCACCCCTAACCCCTCCAAAGGAGGGGAATTTGAAGCGGAATATGGAGGGGAATTGCAACGAGTACCCAACCTCAATATGGCAATTGTAGATAAAATAGCCAAAGATTTACAATGCCTGTTTGTAGAAGACGATAATATTTGTGTTGATTTATCATCAGAATATAAAGACACCATTTACCCAACCGATATTTTAGATTATATCTATGCAGTATTGCACAGCCCAAGCTACAGAGAAAAGTATAAAGAGTTTTTAAAGATTGATTTTCCACGAGTGCCTTATCCAAAAGATTTGTCAACTTTTCAAAAGTTGACAAATCTGGGCAGCCAACTACGCCAAATACATTTACTAGAAAGCGATGTAGTAGAAAATTATATAACGCAATATACTGTTGGTGGCAGTAATATGGTGGAGAAAATAAAGATGGATGAAGACTACGAGAGAGAAGAAAATGGAGTGGTAGGTTTGGTATCTCCTGCATACAGGTTTGGTCGTGTTTATATAAACGAAACCCAATACTTTGCCAATGTACCACTAGTTGCTTGGGAGTTTTATATTGGTGGTTATCAACCTGCACAAAAATGGCTGAAAGACAGAAAAGGCAGGGCTTTGGGCTTTGAAGATATACTGCATTATCAAAAAATAATTGTAGCGTTGACAGAGACTGATAGATTGATGAAAGAGATTGATAAAGTGGGAGATATTTAAAATATTGCTGTTAAAAATAGTTTAGTATATGGGTATTTATAAATCAATAGATATTGTTGCAGCTACTAACTTATACAATAGTGATACTGATATTTTCTGTAAAGAGATAGGTATTTTACTAGAAAGAAATATAGTCTTAACTATATATAGAAATGGTGATGTAATTGGTACCAAACAGTTTGAATTAGGTTTTTTAGAATTTGCAGATTGTAGATATAATATTGATGAAGCTGATGAATATGTTTTGGAAACGCAAATGTATTATGAACTAGAAAGTAAAGAGGACTTTGCAAGAGGTATGGGTATGCTAAGAATATTTGATAATGGTTTGCTATGTGTTTTTATGAATTATACGATTTCGCAATGGAATAGTTTTGAGAAAATTATTACTAAAACCAATGATTCATCTTTAGATTTTTATAGATACGAAACAAAAGAAAAAACAAACGCTGCATACTTATTATTAGAGCAACTAGGTTGCAATAGCATATTTACTGTTCCAGATATTGTATCTGAAATATTAGAAGATAAAGCTGCTGAGTTTTATACCAAACATCAGCAAACGATTACAAGAGATTTTATTTGTGCCGTTGTAAAAGAAGAACTAGGTGATGTTATTGAAATTTCAGACTCATTAAACTAGTTAATTAAAATCTTAACCGAAACAAGAGATTGATGAAGTGGTGTTATAAAAACGCAAACATCACTGTTGGCGAATTGAAAACCTGGTTTGCACCGTATAGACTAGTCCTCAGTAATTCGAAGACGACTTTTAAAGGCTTTCAAAAACGAATATAAATGATTATTGAAAAATATTTTGATTATGGTATTGAGGGTGGTGGCGAAACATTGTATAAATGCACCAAAGCAGATGGCAGCATTTATTTTGCAACAAGTGGCAGTTCTCTTTATATAGATGAGAATGATTTAGATAGCGTGAGAACTTGGGAAAAAGAATACCCAACATTTGAGGCTTTTTGGCAAAAGTTTAGCCAAATAGGGATGCCTTGGTTTTATTTTTATCCCATTTATATTCATAATGATATAAAAGAAATTATTAGAACAAGATTGCAGGTTTTTAGCGAAGTGCCTGAGTATATTGAATATAAAAAACATAATTGGGAAAGAGCATTAGATAAAGATAATGCCCTTTAGAAGATATAGAACCACCCCTGCCCCTACAAAGGAGGGGGAAATATGCCAGCGAAAACTTCCACCATTGCTGCGAAGCCCTCTGGTAACTCAGCGAAAACCTCCACTATTACTGCTAAGACCACAGGCAATACTGCTAAGACATCAGATAATACTACTAAGCCCTTAGGTATTGCTGCAAAGGCATCAGGTAATACAGCGAAGCCCTCAGGTAACTCAGCGAAAACTTCCACCATTGCTGCGAAGACTATAGGTGATGTAGCGAAAACATAGTACAATATAGCGAACCACCCCTAACCCCTCCAAAGGAGGGGAATATGATTGCGAATGGCGTGTAAAGTAATTTATTCTATTTGGCTACGCCAAATAAGCTCAAATAGTTTATTTATTCTTATAAATACTCAATAAATACAACTTAATTCCAAATATTAATTTAATATAAGAATATTATTCTACATATTATATGTTTGTAAAAATTATTTAATATGTCAACAATAACAAAATCAATTGATTTTTCGTTGCCTTACAAAGTAGCCGATATGAGTTTGGCTGATTGGGGCAGAAAAGAAATTAGACTTGCTGAAGCAGAAATGCCAGGTTTAATGAGTATTCGTGCTGAATATGCTGCTAGCCAACCTTTGAAAGGTGCTAGAATTGCAGGTTGCTTACA
>JAPLER010000372.1:3949-11473 GCA_026391115.1 Bacteroidota bacterium
TGGAAAGGTCAAACACAAGAAGAAGCTGATTGGTGTATTGAACAAACTTTATTCTTTGGTGGTGCAGACAGACCTTTGAATATGATTTTGGATGATGGTGGTGATTTAACAAATATGGTTTTTGATGTTTACCCTGAATTAATATCTAATATTAAAGGTTTAAGCGAAGAAACTACAACAGGTGTTCACCGTTTATATGAAAGAATGGCTAAAGGTACTTTACCTATTCCTGCGATTAACGTAAACGACAGTGTTACTAAATCTAAATTTGATAATAAATACGGTTGTAAAGAATCTTTGGTAGATTCTATAAGAAGAGCAACAGATGTAATGATGGCTGGTAAAGTTGCAGTTGTAGGTAGTTATGGTGATGTGGGTAAAGGAAGTGCTGCTAGTTTAGCTGGTGCTGGTTGCCGTGTAATTGTTACTGAGATTGATCCTATTTGTGCTTTACAAGCTGCAATGGATGGTTTTGAAGTAAAACCAATGATTAAAGCAGTAGCTGAAGCTGATATAGTTGTTACTGCAAGTGGTTGTAGAGATTTGATTACTGAAAAACATTTCAGATTAATGAAAGACAAAGCGATTGTTTGTAATATTGGTCACTTTGATATTGAAATTGATATGGCTTGGTTAAACACAAATTATGGTCATACAAAAGATACTATTAAACCACAAGTTGATATTTACAATATTGATGGTAAAGATGTAATTATCTTGGCAGAAGGTAGATTGGTAAACTTAGGTTGTGCTACTGGTCATCCAAGTTTTGTAATGAGTAATTCATTTGCTAACCAAACTTTGGCTCAGTTAGAACTTTGGACAAATACTGCTGCTTACGAAAATCAAGTGTATGTATTACCAAAACATCTTGATGAAAAAGTGGCTCGTTTACACCTTGCAAAAATTGGTGTTGAATTAGATGAGTTAACTACTGAACAAGCTGCTTACTTGGGTATTCCACAAAATGGTCCTTTTAAAAGCGAGCATTACAGATACTAGTTTTTAGTTTGATTTTTTATAGAAACACAGTTTTGGTATACATCAAAGCTGTGTTTTTTTTAGTTTTATTTAAGTTTTAGAAACGTAATAATTAGATTCAATTGCATTTCTTTGCTGCTAATCATTTACTTTCGCAATCTTTTATGAAAAGACTGGTTTTATTATTACTTGTTTGTATTACATTTTCCTCTTGTTTTTTTAAGAAACATAAAACATTCAATAAGAGTAAAAGTTTTAGTAAGATTTTTAAAAGTACAGATAATGAGTACAGATATAAAATGGCCGAAGAATATTACACTGAGAAGAAATATAGTTTTGCTTTACAGTTATATGAAGATTTGTATGCATTTTTAAAAGGAACAGACAGGTATGAAGAAATGTATTTTAAAAGTGCCAACTGCTTTTATTTTTTGAATGATTATTTGAATGCAGAGAATTATTATAAAAGTTTTGTTGAAACATTTCCCGGTAGTAAAAGAAGTGAAGATGCTGAATATTTGAGAGCTTATTGTTATTTTAAACAATCCCCAAAATTAGATTTAGACCAAACATCAACTACTAAATCTATGGCATTGATGCAATCATTTATTAATGGGCATCCCAATTCTATAAGAGTAAAAGAAGCAACTGGAATATTAGATCTTTGTAGAGAAAAACTGGAAGTAAAAGAATATAAAGCAGCACAATTGTATTATAATTTAGGTTACTTTAAAGCAGCAGCAATTGCTTTTGAAAATGTAGCTGAGAATTATCCTGACAGTAAAATAGCTGATGAGTATAAATACCAAGTTATACTTTGTTACAACAAATATGCTGAGATGAGTTTTGAAGAAAAGCAAGAAGAGAGATATAGTAAAGTTTTGTCTGAATGTTCTGAATTTATTGAAAGATTTGCAGATAGTAAACATATATCAGAAATTAGAAAAATAAAAACACAAACACTAAATATTTTAAATACCAAAAAAAATGAGCAAGTTAAGAAGACAAATTAATGCAAATACACCAAGTGTTGTTGAAACTAAGCATCTTTTAGACATAAAAGAAGTTACTGGTAATTTGTATGAATCTATTTCTATCATTTCTAGAAGAGCTAACCAAATTAATGTAACTCTTAAAGAAGAGTTGCATAACAAATTGGAAGAATTTGCTAGCCACACTGATAGCTTAGAAGAAGTACACGAAAATAAAGAGCAAATTGAAATTTCTCGTGCTTATGATCCAACCCACTTGACAAAGAAGTGTTCCTCAAATGAGATATTATCTTCGTTAAAATCTTTATTAAAGATACCAAAGAAAGTACTACCTGTACCACTCATTGCAGCATAAACAGCACCTTTTGCATATAATATGTCTTTTATATTTTGCAAAGAAGGATAAACATTAAAGATGGGTTTTTCAAAATCATTCACCAAATTATTTACCCAAGAAGTTATAGGTTGTTGTATAATTTCTTTGATTGAAATGGATGGTTTAGAAGGTTTAATATTGGTAAATGCCTGAGCTGTTGAAATATGAATTCCAGGATTTACAATAAGAATTTTATAGTTTGTTAAATCTATTTCAATTGGTTGCAACTCCTCTCCTCTTGATGTTGCAAAACAAGGTTTATTTATGATAAAAAAAGGACAGTCACTGCCCAATACCAAAGCATATTCCAATAATTTTTCCTCTGTAATTTGTAGATTGAATTTTGTATTTAACAATTGTAAAGTAAATGCTGCATCTGCACTGCCACCACCTAAACCTGCACCCATTGGTATTTGTTTATGCAAGTGCATTTTAATAGCTGGCAAATCGTAGTCTTGTTTTAAAAGATGATACGCTTTTACGCATAAATTATTTTGATTAGTTGTATCTATTATTAAACCAGAGCTACTAAAACCAACATCCTCAACAGCATTAGCGTTTATAATAATTTCGAGTATATCGTTTAGAGCAATAGGCAAAAAAACGGTTTCCAAATTATGAAAACCATCTGATCTTTTTTCTACAATATTTAAACCTAAATTAATTTTTGCGTTAGGGAAAACAACCATTATAAATGTTTATTTCTTTTAAATTTTTTGCCCAAAGATTGCATCAATTTTGGCTGCAAGTAATTCATCTTTTTCTGTAACAATATCTCCTGCATCGTGAGTGTTTAAAGATATTTCAACAGTATTCCACACATTTGACCAATTAGGATGATGATTCATTTTTTCTGCTTCAAAAGCAACTCTTGTCATAAAAGCAAAAGCTTCTGAAAAATTATTGAATGTAAATTTTTTATATAATTTATTGTCTAAATTCTGCCACATATTATCATTTTTTTTAAAAGACTAAATTGCCTTTGTTTTTAATTTTTTCATTCGTCAGCTCTGCTACCAGTTGCACGCTAGCAATTGTTTTAATGGCATCAATTAACCAAGTACATTTCCTTTCTTCAACAACTTCACCTTTCATTAACCACAAAAAATCCATATTTCTAAACTCAGGCAATAAATATTCACCATCGTAATGATTGTAATACAAATAGTGTGTTAATGCTGTTTCTGGTTCATTAAATTCATATACGTTGAAATAGTAATCTCTATTTTTTTTCTTGAGTTGAATTTCAATTTCGTTGTTTAATTTAAAAGCGGTTCCAATAACATTATTTACTTGCCAACAAAAATGGTAATTCTTTATTGGAGCCATTATACCCAATAACCTTGTTGTATCAAAAAAATCTTCAATTAATCTGTCTTGGTCTAGTTTTAGTTTCATCTATCCAATTGAAATTTACAATCAAAACAAAAATAAGAGTATGTTATACATTATAATTTTTTATTTACTCTATTAAATGTTTTGTTAATTAATGAATAGAAAACCTAAAGTTTTCCTAAAATTTTTTATGTAAGCAACTTTATAAAATACATTTCGTTTATTTGTTAACGCAACTAATAAAAAGTATATGCTATTACATCTTTTGCAAATTCCAACAACAGCACCAATTGCAGGTGCAGACAAAATTTCCTTACTTGATTTGTTACAAAAAGGTGGTTGGATAATGTATCCACTTTACATTCTTTTAATTCTTACTGTTTTTTTCTTTTTTGAAAGAATAATTGCAATAAGAAAGGCTGCAAAAATTGATGATAGTTTTATGAATATAATTAGAGATAATATCGTTTCTGGAAATATTGCAGCAGCAAGAAGCTTAGCTAAGAACACTAGTAATTCTGTTGCTAAAATGATAGACAAAGGGATTCAAAGAATTGGCAAACCCATTGAGTCAATAGAACGTAGTATGGAAAATGTGGGTAAGCTTGAAATGTATAAAATGGAACGTAACCTTTCTATTTTATCTTTAATTGCAGGTATTGCTCCAATGTTTGGATTTTTAGGAACTATTGTTGGTATGATTCAATTATTTTATAACATCAATAATAGCGGATTTGAGTTGAACACGATAGCTGGCGGTATCTATGTAAAAATGATAACTAGTGGTAGTGGTTTAATTGTAGGTTTAATTGCCTATGTTGCTCATAATGTATTAAGCACACAAATTGAAAAAACTGCTTTTAAAATGGAACAAGCTAGTACAGAATTTTTAGATGTGTTACAAGAACCAACTAAATAATTAAAATGAATATTAGAAAAAAATTAAGGGAAAAACCTAATTTACATACTGGTGCTTTGAATGATATTTTATTCATTCTTTTATTGTTTTTCTTAATAGTGTCTACACTTGCTAATCCAAATGTTGTTAAAGTAAATAACCCAAAAGGTAAATCTGATACAAAAGCAAAACAAAATATTGTTGTATCTATTGATAAAGAAAATAAAATTTATATCAATCAAACATTAGTTGCAGAAAATCAATTGGACACATTGATTAATGCTGAAGTGATTAAAGCAAAACAATTTTTAGATACTCCTTCTGTTGTAGTAAATGCAGATACAATTTCATACACAGGAAGTTTTTTTAAGATAATGGCTTCTGCTAAAAGAGCAGGTGCTAAAGTTGTTGCAAGTGTAAAACCATAAATTGATTTACATATAAATTTCTAATAAGCCATTAGGAAGCCTCAATTCTATTTTTCTATTCTTATTATCAACATTAATTAAGTTGTCTTCGTGCATTGGCAAATACACTTCTTTTTCTTTATACATTACTGTTAACAAAATTTGATGAGGTTGTTCTATAACCTCTTTTACAAGCCCTATTAAATCATCTTCATTATATACTTCGTAGCCTAATAATGCGATGGAAGATTTTATATCAACTAGCTTATCAAAATCTGTATTGGTAAGCCAAACAGGTCTACTCACTAATCTTTTTGCTGCTTCTTTAGAATTAATATCTTCAAATAAAACATAAGATTCATCAATAGTTTTTGCTTTTACACTTTTAATAAAAAACGGCAAAAGTGCATTCTTTGTTTGTTCTACAAAAATAGCTTCAACGCCTTTAAACGCTGCTTTCTTACCTAAGTTATGTTGTACAATTACTTCTCCTGAAAGACCAAAAGTAGCAACTATTTTTCCTATTTTAATATGAGAATACAATGTATTAATATTGTTTTAATGTGCAGCAAAACAAAAACAGGCTATTGATTTCAATAACCTGTTTCATAAATTTATTTTAAAAAAATTATTTCTCCATTGGCGTTTTTTTGCCAGCCATTAATTTTTCAATTACCGAGTCTAATCTTCTTTGTTTGGTTTCTTCCTTTTTAGCTCCTTCTATCCAAACCAAATATTCTTTTTGGTGAGATGGAGAAAGTGATGAAAAAATTTCTTTTGCTTGTTTGTGTTTTACAAATGCTTTTTCCAAAACGCTTGGTGTAATCAACCTTTTCCGCTGTGGTTGTTTTTTCTTTAGCATCATTATTTTTTGGTGCTACAACAGTTGTTGTACCTGATTTTTTAAATCGCATAGCACTCCACATATGATCTAAATCTACAAGACTAATACCCTCATAATTATTTTGTGTGAAGAAATCCCAACTACTTTCTCTATTCAAATCACTTACAATCTTGCTTGTAACTTTTGGATAAGCTACCCACAATTTCGTATCATCTTTAAGTGCAGGCATTACTTCCTTCATAATATTAATCAACTGATTTTGATTGATTGCAAACACTAAAGCAAAATCAACTTTTCTGGTTCTAACTAAGGGAGTAACATTTTTTGCGTAAGAAAGTTTGGCAAATTGTTTTTCAATGGCTGATGGAAGACCTTGTATTAACAAATTTCTTTCATCCTGTAGTTGAAGTTTTTCCAACAATGTTAAATTCGACATATCAAAGATTATTTATACTGGGGTTAATTCAGGCTGCAAAAATAACCCTCAAAGCCTTATCATCAAAGTAAATGAAATTTTTTTATTTGATGCAAATACCTTAAATGTTTATAAATGTATTATTTTCACCACCTAGTTTATGAAAAAATATTTCTTTTATTTTGTGCTATTCCTTTCAACTTTAGTAAGTTGCAAAAAAGAAAATGACAGCAGTAGATTTATTTCAATTGATAGTGCTTACCCTTTGGCTGTAGGTAAAACTTTTTGGTATCGTTTAGATTCTACAGTTCCAGTTGATTTTGGAAAATCTTTAGAAGTTCATAGCTATTTAGCCAAAGACAGTATTGAAAGTAGTTATATTGATCCTACAGGCAAAACTGCTTTTAGAATTTACAGATACATTACAGATACGCTAAAATCTAAACCTTGGCAATTTTGTGCAACACACACTGCAACTTTAACTGCCAATAGTATAGAATACACAGAAAACAATCTACGTTTTATAAAACTGGTTAATCCTATATCATACAATACAAGTTGGAAAGGGAATTCATATATCAATACCACACAAGGTGTTAGTCCCTACTATTATTTCGATGACTGGAATTATCGTTATGAAAATATTGAGAAACCTTTTACTTGTATAAAACAAACTTTTGATACAACATATACTGTACTACAAAACGATGAACAGTCCCCTAGTAGTTTTGATCCAACTACTTATAACGATAGAAGATATGGAAAAGAAGTTTATGCAAAAGGTGTGGGTTTAATTTATAAAGAGTTATTATTTTATATATGGCAAATTACACCTAAACCTGCTTTTCAAGATGATAGTTATGGTATAAAATTAAATTTGATAGATTATAAATAGTATGCACATTCACATTATTAATGGTCCTAACTTAAACTTACTTGGCAAAAGAGAAGTTGATATTTATGGCAATCAAGATTTTGAAAGTTATTTAAAACACTTGCAGCAAAAGTTTTCTACCATAAAAATTACTTACTATCAAAGCAATGTTGAAGGTGAATTGATAAACGAAATTCAACATGTTGGTTTTGGTGTTGATGGTATTGTTTTTAATCCTGCTGGCTACAGCCACACTAGCATTGCCATTGCTGATGCTATTGCTGCAATTACATCTCCTGTTGTTGAAGTACATATTAGCAACATTTATGCAAGAGAAGAATATCGCAAACATTCTTTTATATCAGCAAACGCAAAAGGCGTAATTACTGGTTTAGGATTATA
>JAPLER010000201.1:0-5302 GCA_026391115.1 Bacteroidota bacterium
TAATTGGGCATCTGTCGTAGTGCATAAATATAGTAAATAATCTGTCTTTAAATTGTGGTAAGTGTAATGCAGGAAACTCTCTACAGCCAGCAAACCTGTGTTCATATACAGTGCAGGTATTATTGTTTAAAAAATGGCAAGGAATTGTATTTATAATCATTTTGCCACCTAAAGATGTTTCTATATACAAATCATCAAACTTTTTACGAGGTATATTTAAGTGTTCAGCAACATTATCTGCTTCGGTATCACTTACATTTATCATTAAGCTTTTGCAACAATTACCACAGCTTGTACAATCAACTTGTGGTGTAACAATATCATTTAATTCAGATACTACTGCGTCTAATTTATCACTATCAAGCGATAGAAGTGTTTGAGCAAATTGGTCATTTTCGTTTTGATATTCAACTGCAAAGTTTGAAATGACTTTTAGGTTGGTTTGTAATTGCATTTGTATTACAAGAATAATCTATTTACACAATATACAAATGAATGATGATATAGTTTTTATATTGCTATTAAAAAGCTTGTACCAATTTTTGTGTTTTTCTGCAAATTATCTCCTTACGCAATCGTAAATCTTAAATCATAGGTATAAAATAATTTGTCACTCCCTTATCTTCGCAACGCAAAAAAAAACACAATGAATTTACACGAGTATCAAGCCAAAGAATTATTAAAAAAATACAATGTACCTGTTCAAGAAGGTATTGCAGTAGATACTGTTGACGCTGCTGTTGAAGCATATAATAAAATTGCTGCAGAAACCAATAACAAATTTGCTGTTGTAAAAGCACAAATTCACGCAGGTGGGCGTGGTAAAGGTAAAGTGAATGAAACAGGAATGAATGGTGTAAAAGTGGGTAAGAGTGCTGAAGATATTAAAAGCTTTGCACAAGGTATTTTGGGTGGTACTTTAGTAACTATTCAAACTGGCCCTGCTGGTAAAAAAGTAAACAAAATATTGGTTGCACAAGATGTGTATTATGATGGACCAAACAAACAAAAAGAGTTTTACTTATCTATCTTATTAGATAGAGCTAAAGGACAAAATGTAATTATGTATTCTACCGAAGGTGGAATGGATATTGAAGAAGTAGCTCATCATACTCCAGAAAAAATATTTAAAGAGTGGATTCACCCAAGTGGCGGTGTACAAGGTTTTCAAGCTCGTAAAATTGCTTTTAACTTAGGTTTAAGTGGCGATGCTATGAAAAACTGTATGAAGTTTGTAACCAACCTTTACAACGCTTATGTAGGATTAGATTGTGGAATGTTGGAGATTAATCCTTTGTTTAAAACAAGTGACGAAAAAATAATTGCGGTTGACTGCAAAATGAACATTGATGACAATGCTTTAATGAGAAAACCTGATATTGCTGCTTTACGTGATGTAACAGAAGAAGATCCAACAGAAGTTGAAGCAGGAGAGTTTAACTTAAATTTTGTTAAACTAGATGGCAATGTGGGTTGTATGGTAAATGGTGCTGGATTAGCAATGGCAACAATGGATATGATTAAATTGAGTGGGGGAGAACCTGCTAATTTCTTAGACGTTGGTGGTACAGCAAATGCTACGACTGTAGAAGCTGGTTTTAAAATTATTATGAAAGATCCTAATGTAAAAGCAATTTTGGTAAATATATTTGGTGGTATTGTACGTTGCGATAGAGTTGCTGCTGGTGTTATTGAAGCTTACAATAAATTGGGTAATATCAATATACCTATCATTGTGCGTTTACAAGGTACAAATGCAGTTGAAGCCAAAAAACTAATTGACGAAAGTGGACTTAAAGTACAAAGTGCTATTCAACTAAGCGAAGCTGCTGCATTGGTAAAGCAAGCGGTAGCTTAAGTAAGGTAAAAATAAAAAATTAAAAAGCCACAACAAGATGTTGTGGCTTTTTTGTTAGCGTTAATTAAGTTGAATATTGAAATAATTTGTTAAAATGTACTTATTTACTAGAATCTTCCTTAGTAAAATCAAATAATGTAGCGGTAAAAATGGCTTTTTCTCTTTTCTTTAATATAACACTCCAATCGCCTTTGTATCTTAATGTTTTAGGCACAAGCAAATCGTTAAACTTTCCTATTTCTACTTCCATTGATACATTAAAATCATAGACACCTGCACTGTAGCTTAAACTGTAGTTACGTGCTACTACTTCAAGTGTGTTATAATCAAACCAAGTGATCATTTCATCCACAACAATATTATTGTCCTTTAACCAACCTAAATCTTGCTTGGGTGCTATAGAAAAAGTATAACAGGTTTTGCCCAGATGTTCTACAATATCAATTGTATAATCGTAGTATTTGGCAGCATTATCATCGTATAAGTCTAGCTTGTTACCAATAAATGGAATACCACTTATTTTTTTGCCAGGATTAAAGAATAACATTTTTAATTGTTCTTTATGTTTTTCCATTCCTTTTTTATCGGTTGTGTTTACTTGCTTTCCTTTTACAATATTATCCTCGCCACACACTTTGCCTTTTGCAAAAAATAAGCTTGCATACATTTCGGCTGTGGTGTAATTGTATTGGTGTTTGTTGTTGTAAAAATCGCCTGTTGTGGTTTCTTCAACTATTTCTGTTGTTCTGCAACCATCTTTTCTTACTTGCTTTGTTTTGCTGTTTAACGATGCCTTTGTTTTACCTTTTTTATCCAGCATTTTAATGTCGTTAAAGCTGGTGTAGCCTAGTATTCTCAGGTTTCTGAAAGCTTTATAAAAACTGCTATCGTCCTTAATTTGTTGTATAAATTTTTTATAATCAAAATGGTCTCTTATTAATACTTCGGGCAGTGTTACTGTTTTCTTTTGCTCGGTAACAGTAGTGTCTTGAGAATTTGCTGTAAAAGATAATAATACAAATAANTAGCAGTTTGCTTTATAAAAAATCCTGAAAAATTGCTTATATTTTTCAGGATTGTTTTATCGATATAATGCTGTAGTGATAACATTATTTGGTAAAGCTCATTTTATAGTCCACTTTTATTTTGCCTTTAGTAATATCGTTTAATTTACTAGCCAATAACTTTCTTTTAAATGGCTTCATATAATCAATAAATAATTTTCCTTCAAGATGATCATATTCGTGTAAAATAACACGAGCCGTAACACCTGTATAAGTTTTTTCGTGTTCTACAAAGTTTTCATCTACAAAAGTTAAAGTAACAGATTCGTGTCTGTATACATCCTCTCTTATGCGTGGAATGCTCAGGCAACCTTCGTTGTAGCTCCATTCATTTCCAGATAATGCTTTTATTTTTGCATTAATAAACACTTGCTTAAACCCTGGATTATCGGCGTATTGTTTTTTTTCATCAGGTTCCATTCCCTCAAAAATTTGTGTGCTATCCACAACAAATATTCTAATCTCTCTATCTATTTGTGGTGCAGCCAAACCCACGCCATTGCTGTAATACATCGTTTCCCACATATCTGCAAGTAACTCATCTAGTTTGGGATATTCTTTGGAAATTTCTTTTGCCACTTTTCTTAAAACAGGAGAGCCGTAGGCAACTATTGGTAAAATCATTGTGTTCTGTTAACGTTATAATTTAGTAAAGATGCAAAAATAAGGTTTGCTAATTACTAATTACTAATTGCAAATTGTTAATATCCATTAGGGTTTACAAAGTCTGGACGTTTAATAAAAGTACTGTTGTAAGTAAATCTTAAGTCGGTTTTAAAATCAATTCTATACTCACTCATACCTTCATTTACACGAGGAAAATAGTTAAATCTGCATTCCATTGTGCCAAATATTAAAGCCTCATTTCTTGTTCTAATACCACCACCCAAACTGCTATAAAAATCACCTTCTGTTGCTAAACCTTCATAGGGAACTAAGAAGCAAGCATTGGCAAATAAGAAAGGTGCAAATTTGAAACCCAGTAATTTGAAATTGTTATACATAACTGTTTCTCCTTTTGCAGTAATTCTTGTTTGTGCTGCAATGGTGCCATTAGAAAACTCTGGTAAACCAAAAGGAGATGATAGGTATAAACGTGGCGTAACAGGCGAAGGACGTACCTGATGCGTAATGCCAATATTGCTGAAATTTCTAAGGTAAGTTTTACCACCAAGGTGTTTTAATCTGCTGAAATATTCCAAATTAAATAAGATATCAATATCATCAAATCTACTATCTGCAATATAGCCACCTAGTCTAAAAGTATAGTTATAATAATTTCCTTTTTTGCCAAAGAAATTTCTACCAAAGTCAACACCATAGTATGGTCTGGCTTTATCTTGCTTGTTTGTCCAGCCGCCAATAACACTTAAACTAAAACCTTCTGGTACATCTTCTTGTCTGCCAAAACCATAAATGTATTTTGCCTTATAAAAGTTTTGCTTAAATATACTAATTGCTCCTAAAAATCCGGTTTCGTTAATGTAATTAAGGTTAATGGTGTTAAAATATTTTCCTGGTATTTCATCAAATTTTTTATGAAAAGCACGTAAAGCAATAAACTTTCTTAAACGGCTTTGAATATTGCTTTGCAAATACTTTTTGGTACCTAAATTATAACCACCCCAAGCATCAAAATTCACGTAGTTGTAAACATAATCGGTTTTGTACAACGAATCTGAAACGTAATTATTTGCTGTTTTATGAACACTAATTTCAGCATTGCCAGTAAATGGTAAATATGGACTCACTAATGGTCTGTCTAGCTTGGCATATAAATATCCTTCTTCTGGTCTGCCACTATTGAATGCATTGTTAAATGCTTTAAATCCTGCACTAAAATCGGCATAACTACCCCACATATTTCTTTGAACAAACTCTCCTCCAAAACCTGTCTTTGGATTTCTTGTATCATCGTATAACATTTTTGCAGAAATTTTTTGGGCATTGCCCATAAAGTTTTCTTCTTTTAACTCTACGTCAAAGTTATTTTGCCCATTAAAATTCCCTGCACCACCAATACTGAAATTATCTTTCACATAAACATAAACATCTAATGTGTTGTTAGTTGTGTTAGGCTTAACAGTAATTTTTGCATCTTGTAAAAAAATTAAATTACGTAAGTGTCTTTCATTGTCTGCTAATAAATATGGAAACATTTTATCTCCTTCGTCAAAAAACAAATTGGCTCTTATAAATTTTTCTTTGGTTTTCTTATGCAAAGCATCTGCAATACGCACACCTAAATTTCTGTGTTGAGGTGTTGTGTCATTAATATCTTGATTAAAACCTAAACGTATAATATTTATTTTGTTGATGATAAAACCTTTGTATTTGTTGTATGGTAAGTCATTCTTAATAGTACCATTTTTTGTAAGTT
>JAPLER010000201.1:5316-12216 GCA_026391115.1 Bacteroidota bacterium
TCCTAAATTACCTAGCCAACCTTTTTTCTTAGCTAGGAAAAATGGATCATATACAAAGTCTAATGTATCGGTTGTGGCTTGTGCTTTTACAGTATTGTATTTGAATATGCTACACAAAACAAAAAGTATTAGTATAATTTTTTTCATCATTGAAATATCTTTTGTAGTTATTGCAAATAAAGAAAATAATTAGGCATTTTTTTTATTTGTTATCAACAGTAACTTTTAATACAAATAAGCTTTATAAAACATTAAAAAAAGAGGTTGCAATTGCAACCTCTTTACTGCTTCATTAATGTCTATTCTAGTGAATCAAATGTGCTTCTAAAAAACTACCATTGGCATCAAACTCAACTGCATATTTACTATTGTTGGCATCTATAAAAGCTACATAGCGTTTTACTTTACCTGTATTATCTACTACCTTGAAGGCTTGTTTTAATGTATATCCAGGATATGTTGTAGTTGAATAATTTGTACTGCTTGCTGGTAAATCTGCTGCTGCAATAGCTACAATTTTACCATTGCAACCACAATGGTGCATTAACTCACGTTTTACCAAAACATTGTTTTTATTAAACACATTGGCATATAAACCATTAGATGTTTTTGTTATAACAACTATATTACTATCTCTTGTGTAAAAGGCTTTAATGATTGTGTCTGTGGTAAATGTTGTGCTGATATAACTTGTAATAACTAGTGGTAAATTGGACAAAGCTATAGTGTCTTTGTTTTTTCCATCTCTACCATCAAAGCAACCACCTGGATGAAATTTTCTGTCATTAAAAATATCAATGCCTTGTCTTAATTCAAGCACTTTGATGAAGTTGCCACTAGCATCAAACTTAATAGCAATAGGCTTGTCGTTAATGGTAATGATAGCAACATAACCAATTACAGTTCCATTGGCATCTGTAATTTCTACTGCACCTTTTGCTGTGTAGCTATTGTAATTGGAATTTAGATAACTTGTAATAGTTGATGATAATGTGGTGAAATCAATTTTGATTTTGCGTTGATTTCTTTCGCAAGTGTTTACTGCATAAATACTGTCGCCACGACTAGTATTATTTGCAGTCGAAGAACTAACTCTTGCAACAGCTACTGCTTGTACTGCATCGAGCTGTGTGGTTTCGTCTGTAGATGTTGTCGCGTCTGTGTTTTTGTTGCAGGCTGTCATAAGCAAAGCAATGCTCATACATCCTAAGATGATTAACTTTTTCATACAAAATAAAATTTAGATGGTGAAGAATGAGATGAAAGAAAACGAAATAATTTTTTACTTTTTTGTGCTAGCTTGTAAAGTGTTACTAAAAATTATTCATTCAAATTATTTACATAATAGAGACCCTGCACTAAATAAAAAGTTTAAAATGAAATGCAAAAAAAATGTTAAAAATATTTATGATTGGCTTTTAATAAAAATTAGAAACTTAATTACTTACCAACAACCTAATCATCCTATCTTTCCCTTGCAAGTCTTTAAGGACAGTTGTTGTATAGTTATTGCTTGTAAATATTTCTTGGGTTTGATGGCTTAAAGTTTCATTTATTTCAACATAAATTTTGCCATTTAGTTTTAAATGTGCTTGGGCAAATGCCGCTATTTTTCTATAAAAAATTAAAGCATCATTATTGGGTGTAAATAAAGCTAGGTGTGGCTCGTGGTCTAAAACATTTTTGTGCATCTCATTTTTTTCTTCATAAGTTATGTATGGTGGATTGCTTACGATAATATCAAACTGTGGTAATTGCTGCCAATGGCTTTCGTTTAAAAAATCAAGTTCAATAAAATGAATATTAGCGTTTAATTGTTGTGCATTTTGTTGTGCAATATATAAAGCTTTGTTACTTATATCAATTGCAGTAACAGTTGCATTATGTAAGTTTAATTGTAACGAAATAGCAATACAACCACTACCTGTGCCAATGTCTAGTATTGAAATTGATTGGTGTTGATTTTCTTTGATAATCACATCAACCAACTCTTCAGTTTCTGGTCGTGGTATTAATACATTTTCATTTACAATAAATTTATTATGATAAAACCAAGTATATCCCAATACCTGCTGTAACGGTTTGTGCAATAGCAATTGTTGTAATGCAGTATCAATATTTCTTTGTTGTTGTTCGCTTAATGTAGTTGTTGCTGCAACAAGTCTTTGCACTTTGTTTAAGCCAGTAAATTCTTCTAGTAAAATATTACAAATGTTTTCTGCTTCACGTTGTTCGTAATTAGTTTTTAGTTGTTGTATAATATGTTTACTTGCTTCTTGCAAATTCATAAGTGCAAAGTAGCAAGGATTGTGTTAATTTTACCAACTTTATTACAATGAGTGTTGCATCAAAAGATTTTTATTTAACCATTACACAACCAAGTGTTGCAGAGTACAAAGACAGAGGCAGTAAATTTATTGCTTATGCTTATCCTATAAAACTGGTTGATGAGTTTAAAGTTGCTTTAAAGCAAGTGAAAGAGTTGCATCCCAAAGCTAGTCATCATTGCTTTGCATATAAGATAGGTTTGGATAATAATACTTTTAGGGTAAGCGATGATGGCGAACCAAGTAGTAGTGCAGGAAGACCCATTTTAAATGCCATTGAAAGTAAAGAAATTACAGATGTTTTAATTGTTGTTGTAAGGTATTTTGGTGGTACATTGCTTGGGGTACCTGGTTTAATTAATGCTTATAAGCACACAGCATTATTAGCATTGCAGGTTACACCTATTGTTCAAAAACCCATTTTAAATATATATGAACTACAGTTTGATTACACTTTAAAAAACAATGTAATGAGCATAGTAAAACAACTAAGTTGTGAAGTATTGGAAAATGAGAATCAACTGTTTTGTATTATGAAAGTTGGTGTGCAAACCAGTAAAGAAGCAGATTTTGTACATCGTTTGAAAGATTACCACACCATTAGCTTTAAAAAGATATAAGCTAATTATTAACAAAACTAATTTTAACAATGTAGCATTTGTAAGTAACAATACATTTGCTCGTAAGAGATAGAAAATTTACAATGGAAAAAACACATTTACTTATCATTGGCAGTGGGCCAGCAGGTTATACAGCAGCTATTTATGCATCTCGTGCAGGTATTAAACCTATTTTGTATCAAGGTATACAACCAGGTGGGCAATTAACTATTACTACAGAAGTTGAAAATTATCCTGGCTATCCAGATGGTATTCAAGGACCAGAAATGATGGTACATTTTGAAAAGCAAGCAGCACGAATGGGTGCAGATATACGTTATGGTTTGGTTACCAAAGTTGATTTTAGTAAACAACCATATACTGTTGAAATTGATGAGGAATCTACTATCGAAGCTGATGCTATCATTATTTGCACTGGTGCAAGTGCAAAATGGTTGGGAATAGAAAGTGAACAACGATTAAATGGATTTGGGGTAAGTGCTTGTGCTGTGTGTGATGGTTTTTTCTTTAAAGGAAAAGAAGTGGCTATTGTGGGTGCAGGAGATACAGCTGCTGAAGAAGCTTTATATTTATCTAAACTTTGTACAACAGTGCATATGATTGTTAGAAGCTCTGCAATGCGTGCCAGTAAAGTAATGCAAGACAGGGTATTAAATACAGCTAATATAAAAGTGTATTGGAACAGTACAACTGATGAAATACTTGGAGAAAAGAAAGTCGAAGGTGTTCGCATTCATAACACAACATCTAACGAAAAAGTAGAAGTGCCAATTAGTGGCTTTTTTGTTGCTATTGGTCATAAACCCAACAGCGATTTATTTAAGGATTTTATTGATGTAGATGAAGCGGGTTATATAAAAACAATTCCAGGCTCTACCAAAACCAATATAGAAGGCGTTTTTGCTGCTGGCGATGTACAAGATAAAATCTATCGTCAAGCTGTAACAAGTGCTGGAAGTGGTTGTATGGCAGCACTAGACGCAGAAAGATATTTGAGTGCTAAAGGAACACACTAGTCATTAAGTCAATGTTTAAAGACTAAACATTTATCATTAAACAGTAATCATTATTCAATGTATCCTAATTTATATTATATTTTTAAAGACTGGTTTGGGGTTGATTGGAGTGTATTAAAAATATTCAACACATTTGGTTTTTTTGTTGCTATTGCTTTTTTAATATCAGCTTGGGTGTTAACGCTTGAGCTAAAACGCAAACAAAAACAAGGTTTATTTACTTTTACAGAGAAAAAAATAATGATTGGTGAACCAGCATCTGCTGTGGATTTATTCATCAATTTTTTATTGGGCTTTGTATTTGGTTATAAAATTATTGGGGTGTTACTCACCAAAGGAGCTTTAGACCATCCACAAGATTATTTGTTATCATCAAGGGGTAATTTAGTTGCAGGTGTTGCGTTAGGTATTGTTGCATTGGCGTTTAAATATTACGATGCCAATAAAACAAAACTTGCCAAACCAGAAGAAAGAACCATTAGACTTTGGCCACACGATAGAGTAAGTGATATTGTAGTTTATGCATTTTTATTTGGCTTTTTAGGTGCAAAAATTTTTCAAGAAAATTGGAATGAATTTGTTAAAGATCCTATTGGTAATTTAATTGCATTTAGTGGACTAACATTTTATGGTGGTTTAATATGTGCAGCTATTGCTATTAGACAATATGCCAAAAAACACAATATTACTTTTATACATTTATGCGATGCTATGGCACCTACTTTAATGCTAGCTTATGCATTGGGTAGAATTGGTTGCCAAGTAAGTGGAGATGGAGATTGGGGTATTATTAACAGTGCTTTTATTACAGATGCTACAGGTCATATTATTACTGCAAATGCACAACAGTTTAATGATGCATTGTTGCAACATCACCAGTATTTTGTAAAACAAGGCATACAAAATTTAGATGAAATACATCGCATTGCTGTGCAACCTGTTTCTTGGTTGCCCAATTGGATGTTTGGTTACAATTATCCTCATAATGTAGTAAATGAAGGTATAAAGTTGGCTAATGCTACTGGCGAATATTCGAACGCATTGCCATTGGCTGTTTTTCCAACACCTTTTTATGAAACAATCATTTCAGGAATTTTCTTTTTTATTCTTTTTTTATTAAGAAATAAAATAAAAACTGCTGGTGTAATGTTTGGTATTTACTTAATGATGAATGGCTTTGAAAGATTTTGGATAGAAAAAATAAGAGTGAACACTACCTATGATAATTTGCCTTTTAAACCAACCCAAGCCGAAATTATTTCTACATTATTATTTATTGCTGGTGCAGTTTTAATTGGGTGGTCTTTAAAAAAGAAACAACCACAGCCTAACGTTGTTACAGATTAACTAGGTATAGTTTTAAAGTCTAGCAAAGACTTTATTTTTAGGTCTGAAAGATGCCACCTTAAATCATCAAATTGACTAGGTGCTGGCACTACCACACATTTCATTTTGGCAGCTTTTGCTGCAATCATTCCATTTATAGAGTCTTCAAAACAAATACAGTCATTGGCTTTGCTGTTTAATTCATTTGCACAATTAATATATACTTGTGGGTTGGGTTTGCCAAAAGGCAAATCTTCGGCCGATGTAATAGCTTGCAATTGTTGACGCACACCAAGCATATCAATAACACAATCAATTAATATCATAGGAGAGGAGCTAGCCACACCCATTTTAAAATTTTGTTTGGCAAACAAATCAAAGATGTAATCTACACCCTGCATAACTTGCCCTTTACTTTTTACCTTAGCAATCACCAATTCGTACAATGCACTTTGCCATTGAAATAATAAAGCTTTATCTAATTGAAAATAATCGAACCAATGCTCTAAAAACTCAGCTGTTCTTAAGCCTGTTGTAGATTCATATTGTTCAAGGGTAATATGTAAATTTTTTGTTGCAAATATTTCGCTTGTGGCTTCTTGCCAAATGGGTTCGCTATCAATTAACAAACCATCCATATCAAATATTACTGTATTCATTGTGCTGCAATAATATAAAATAAAAAAGCATCAAGATGTACTTGATGCTTTTGTGAATTAGAATTTATTCGTCAAGTTTTGTGTAATACCAACTTGTGCTTGAACTATAATTATTTCAACTTCATTTGTGCAAAATAGGGATGGTCTGGGTGTATTTCCAGTGTTTGTCTTTTAGGGTCAATAATCACATCCATATCTTCCATAGGTATTGCTCCTAATAAAACCTCATTATTGGCAGGCAATACAAGTGCATTGCATATTGTTGTTCTGTTTTTAAATTTTACAGTTATAGGACCTACTAAATCGTAGGTTTCTATTTCGCCATTGGCTAACTGACCAGTTCTTTTTTCTACAAATGGTAGTTGCAATTGCGATTGAATAGTTTCGTTAATACACATATTGTATGCTCCCGAATCTACCAAGGCAGTTACCCTCATTGTTTTTATTTCTTCTTCTCCTATAATATTTCTTTTAGCTAAAGCAATATCTACGGTGTTTATTAACTCTAAATCGGCATATACCAAACCCATAAGTTTAAATTTGCACAAATATAATTAGTTTCTTTTTTGTACAGCTCCAGCTCTACGAAGCTACAGCTCTACGAAGCTTGTAGCTTCGATAGACTTATTGCATTGCTTTAAGCAATACAATACAACTGCCGAAACTACAAGTTTCGCAGAGCTATGTTGCTACAAGCAACAAAATAAAACTTCGAGGCGTAGGACGCCTCGAAGAGCTGGAAAAAGCATCAAGCTATGCCTGATGCTTTTTGTGTATTAGACTTTATTTGCCAAGTGTTGTGTAATACCAACTTGTGCTTTAACTATAATTATTTTAATTTCATTTGTGCATAAAACGGATGGTCTGGATTTATTATCAATTGCTGACTTTGAGGATGTATAAGTACATCCATATCTTCAAGAGGAATTGCACCTAACAATGGCTCACAATT
>JAPLER010000221.1 GCA_026391115.1 Bacteroidota bacterium
CAGAATAATTATGGACAATTGGGTAATGGAAATACTAACACTCAGCAAAGCCCTATGCCAGTAGGCAGTGATACCAACTGGCAATCGGTGGCTTGTGGAGCTTATCATACCATTGCTATTAAAACTGATGGCACTTTGTGGGCTTGGGGGGTTAATTATTATTATCAATTAGGTACTGGAGATACTACCCAACAAAACAGCCCTGTGCAAATAGGTAGTGATACCAACTGGCAATCGGTGGCTTGTGGGTTTAATCATTCCATTGCCGTAAGAACCGATGGCACAATCTGGGCTTGGGGATGTAATAGTGAAGGACAATTAGGTATTGGGAATACTACTAATCAGAGGAATCCTGTGCAAATAGGCAATGCTACAAACTGGCAATTGATAGCTTGTGGGGATGAGCATTCAATCGCTATCAAAAACGATGGCACATTATGGGCTTTGGGATGGAATGGTTATGGACAATTAGGTAATGGAAATATTACCCAACAAAATAGCCCTGTACAAATAGGTAGTGCTACCAATTGGAAGTTGGTAATTTGTGGGAATCAACAAACCTTTGGTATTAAAAATGATAGCAGTTTATGGGCTTGGGGGGAAAATGATTACGGACAATTAGGCAATGGAAATAATATTAACCAATACAGTCCTGTGCAAATAGGCAGTGGCAGTAACTGGCATTCTGTTGCTAGCGGTGTTTTTCATACCAGTGCCATTAAAACCGATGGGACTTTATGGGCTTGGGGGTTTAATGGTTACGGACAATTAGGTATTGGAAATACTACTAACCAAAGCAGTCCTGTGCAAATAGGCAGTGCTACCAACTGGCAATTCGCTGCTTGTGGGCAATTTCATACCATTGCTACTAAAACTAATAGCAGTTTATGGATTTGTGGAGCTAATATTTTTGGGCAATTAGGGATTGGAAATACTACCAACCAATACAGTCCTGTTAGGGTGGCTTGCCCAAAAATATTCCCCCTCACCCTCACATCCTTCACCAGCACACTTCAACAAAACAATGTATTATTAAACTGGCACACCACCAATGAAGTAAATGTTTCTCATTTTAATATACAACGCAGTAGTAATGGTAAAGAATTTACAACAATAGGTAAAGTAAATGCAGGCAATAAAGAATATAGTTTTATAGACGCAATTAGTAATTTGGAATTAGGTATTAGGAATTGGTATTATCGTTTAGAAATAATGGACAAAGATGGCAGTAAGCAATATTCTTCAGTTAATAGTGTACAGTTAAAAGTGAATAGTGAAATAAAAGTATATCCTAATCCTGCAAAAGATATGGTTACTATTGATTGTGCAGGTGCTAAGGAATTAGTGATTATTGATTATTTGGGACGCACCATTAAGCAGTTAAAAGTTAATAGTGAACAGTTAATAGTTAATACAAAACAATTTGGTAAAGGTGTTTATGTGGTAAAAGCTATTCTAAAAAATGGAGAAGTAAAAACAGAAAAGTTGGTGGTGGAGTAAGGTATTGGTTAGATGCTTAACAGTATTACAAATGTTGAATGGTGCCAACGCCACTAAAGCCAAATAGTAGCAATGCAGTTTGGACAACAAAAAAAAGAGATGTGCTTTGCACATCTCTTTTTTATATAGTTATTATTAAATTTATTTCATTGCAAATACACCTAATTCTTGTGCAACTTTTTCGATAGTACCCACACAAATGTTTAATTGTTCTTGTGTGTGTGTAGCCATAATTGATAAGCGAATTAATGAAGAATCGCTTGGTACAGCTGGTGATACAACTGGATTTACAAATATGCCTTCTTCGAATAAACGTTGACAGAATTGGAACGTAAGTTGATTATCGCGAATATAAATTGGAATAATTGGTGTTTCGCTAGTATTAATATCAAAACCAAGTTCTGTTAAACTTTTAGATACATAATGCGTGTTTTGCCATAATCTTTCTTGACGTTCAGGTTCAGATCTAATAATTTCTAATGCAGCCATTGCAGCAGCTACGCCACTTGGTGGAATACTAGCACTAAAAATCATTGGACGTGAGGTGTGTTTCAGGTAGTTAATAGCATCTTTTGTAGAAGCTATATATCCACCTACTGATGCTAATGACTTACTGAAAGTACCCATTATAATATCTACATCATTTGTTAAACCAAAGTGACTTGCAGTACCACGTCCACAATCTCCTATTACACCCACAGCGTGTGCATCATCACACATTACCAAAGCTTGGTATTTATTTGCTAAAGCACAAATTTCTGGCAGGTTGGCAATATCGCCTTCCATACTAAAAATGCCATCAAATACAATCATTTTTACAGTAGCTTCTGGAATTGTTTTTAACAACCTTTCCAAATCTGCCATATCGTTGTGTGAGTATTTTAATACTTTAGAGAAAGATAATCTACTGCCTTCGTAAATAGAAGCATGATTATATTCATCCATTATAATTACACCACTTCTACCTGTAAATGCAGATACTGTTCCTAAATTAGCCTGAAAACCAGTAGTAAAAACCAAACAAGCCTCTTTTCCTGTATAATCTGCCAATGCTTCTTCTAATTCAATATGTAATCTAGAAGTTCCATTCAAAAATCTTGAGCCAGAGCAACAGCTACCATATTGTTCTAATGCTTTAGTAGCTGCTTCCTTAACTTTTGGGTGATTGGTTAAACCCATATAGCTATTAGAGCCAAACATTAACAAGTGCTTGCCATCAATTACAACTTCAGTATCATTGTTTACCTGAATGGGTCTAAAATAAGGATATACACCAGCTTTCTTTAATTCGTCAGGTATTGTAAATGCGTCAAATTTGTCTTGTAGTGCTTGTTGTATCATAATGGTTATTTACTAAAATAAAATAACCTAGATATGCTTGTGGCAATCTAAGTATTGTTACTTAATATTTAAAATAGTTTGCAAATATAATAGTTTACGCCTTTTTTGTTTACGCTAAACGAATAATAAGTGAAATTGAAGTTAAAAAAACAACAGTTAGGTTATTTTATTATTAATTCGTTTATGAATTGCTGCTAAGGTAGAGAAAAAAAAAACTAACAAGTGTTAAATAATTTGCAAATGGAATAAACGTATTAAATTAGCTGTGCAGCACATAAACACCACCAATCAAAATTATTAGCCTCGTGTGCAGCTTTTGCTTCTGTATTTCTTTGTAAAATAGTTGTACTTAAGACCTTATTTATAACTAATTTCTGTCTTGCTGTTTTTACCATTTCTTGCATTTGAGCATTTTGCATCCAAATTTTTTGTGGTGGTTCGTAACCTATTTTCCCTTTACGCCAAACAATTTCTTGAGGTAGTTTATTTTTTACAATTTCTCTTAAAATCCATTTGGTGTAACCATCTTTTATTTTGTAGATTGATGGGAGCGACACCGTGAAATTTACTAAATCTTTGTTTAAAAATGGAAGCC
>JAPLER010000051.1 GCA_026391115.1 Bacteroidota bacterium
CCTTGTAGCTTATCCGATCATTCCCCGGTATTTGGGATCTATCAAATAACTTGAACTCCTAGTTTGAGAGCTCATCTTTATCTCCTCTAATAAAAAATTACATGTAAGCATTCATAACTCTGTCCCTATCTTGTTGACATCGGACATTTTACACCAAAATGAAATATTTTAAAGTTGAAAGAGTTTGACGTATAACTACAAGTCGTTTGAAGCTTGCATAAATGAAAGCTTCTTGTCCATTATTACTGGGATGAAATATTCCTCTGAATTTATTTCCTTTTATGTGGACCACAATCTCTTAATTTAAATGAAGAATACGATCTGATTATTAAAAATAGCATTGGATTATTTAGATAAAGAGATTATTAAACTCGAAGAATTATATCGAATATGCAGAGAATTCCTTCTTGTCTCATTTAAAGAATCAATATGTATCCATTTTGTATGCTTATAATGAGCTCAAACCTTTGATGAAATTCATTGTCTTACTCAAATCTCAAAACCTGAATTGAAAAAGGCAGTACAAGCATTATCTTTGGGAAAATATCGCTTGCTTAAAAAGTCATCAAAAGGAAAAGATGTTAATGACGATGATACATTTACTTTAAATCAAGATTTCGATACACCACTTTCGAAATTTAAATTGTTACCGATATCTACAAAAGACGCAATAGCTACTGGTAATAATTCAGAAAAGGATCTTTTGATAACTTGGAAGCAATAACCAAAGAACGGCTGCATCATGTAGACGCTGCTATTGTTCGATTGATGAAATCTAGAAAATCCTTGAATCATAATAGCCTAATTATTGAAATTACTCATGCCTTAAAATTAAGATTCATCCCTGAAACAATGTTAATCAAGCCAAATACTATTTGTAGGTATTTGGTATTTGGAGAGCCCTTGCTGAGTGAGGGACTTATCAGAAAAATCAGAAATAGATAGTCTATTTGACTCCTAGAGTAATAAATTACATGCAAGCATTCATATCCCAGTTTCAATTTTGTTGAGAGGCAAATCGGAGAATTTACCCCAAATGGATTCTATTGAGAGACAAGTTGGAAAAGAAGATTTGATTTTATTGAGGGATAATATGAATAAGTCACTAGAGAAGATTATATTTAATACTGCTAGATGCAAGACCCTAGGGTCAAGACTCAATCTGATATACATCTACGCACTATATAAGGATAGCAATCTGACTCAATATGGAAATAGTCTTGAGTCTTTGGCTTCATTGATTGAAGATTTTACCGCTACTTGTGAATTCTACTCGCTATTTTCTAAACTACAGCTCATGAATCTCAAATCAGCGGGCGCTGATCCGCATAAATTCATAAAGTGGAACCAAAGACTTCAATACATTGCAATTGATATCGGATGTAATTCTGTATACTTTCGATACGACGGAAGATAATCAAAATCTTCAAAATTTCTGAAAGACAATTTAAATTCATTTGTAACCTGAAACAGAAATTTTCAATGAATACCGTAGGAATTAACGGAGCATCTCAAAGAGGACCATAAATCCCTGGTCTTCCTTATGAATGAGTTTGAAGATGTACAGAGGCTCTTACGTACATAAGCGGAAGGACGGAAGTATCAGCTGTTGAACTCAGATAAGTGGTAATACTCTTTGGTTGTAAGTTTAATTAACGGTGCTGGATCATTATTTTTACCAGACAAACTTTGCATGGTAGCAAATGTCTTTGAACAACCTGGATCCACAAAAAAGTAGTATCCCCTTTCAGTGCAGTAACTCAGCAGCCAAGTGGTCATTGGAACTGAAATCTTTGGAAGAAGGATCATTACAGACACCAGTTTCTTCAAGCTCAATATCCGTAACACCAGATTTTACA
>JAPLER010000429.1 GCA_026391115.1 Bacteroidota bacterium
AAAAATATATATGTCAAAAGAGCTAAAAAAGGCAACACCCAGTATGGACGTCTCTTATTAATTGCATGGTATTTAATGCAGTAAATTGAGAAGGCGTAAATTGGAACAAGGCCAATAATAAATGTAATGAGCAAACTTAAATTCATATTTAATGGTTTATACAAAGCAAATAGAAAAAGCTCTAGCCAAGTATTAAATATGATTAAGAAGAGATAGAAATGCCATAGCTTCTTTAAGTCTTCAGTAAAAAGATAGCTTTTAAATGTTTTAAAAATATTTATGCCTTTGTTTTTTGCCATACGTAAATCCTTTTTTTATAACTCCGTTTAAGTTAATTCAATTAAGATTTCTTAAGCTCAAAAGAATCTTCAGGCTGATTATTATCGTGTCTTAATCTGCAAATACAACCTGGCACCAAAGTGCCAACACATCCACCAGCAACTTCGTTACAACACATACCGCCATTTGATGTATTACAGCAACAAGTAGCCTGAAGTGGCTCACTTCTTGTTAATGCTCTGCCTGGGTTATTAAGAACGCTATTTTTTGCTGCAATTTCATCTGGAGATTTACAACTTGACTGGGTATCAGCAAAACCTAATGTTGAGAATAAAAGCAAAAATACTATTAAAAAAATTTTCATGGATATCTCCTTTTTATAACTACGTAAAAGTAAATGTTTCCCTCTATAACCTTATGATTTTTAAGGGAATTATTATCAGAGTTTTTTCTTGTAACTTATTGTTTCATATGACATTTGTAAAACTGTCATATAACTGTAGTTTGCACTTGTTTAGGCATAGCGTATAGTAAATTTTGTGAATAAGCACAGTCAAATCAAATTATTGTTAATAGAAATTTTTTTCTGTTTATTGTTTTTTTCTAGTCTCTCATTTGCTGAAGTATGCGGAAAAATGTGGGATGGTGATGCAAGTCGAGCTTATGCTCTAAACAATAAATTTCAAGGTATAAATTTTGATAACACACCTATATTAAATAAGCAGCTTGAAGTTTTTTATCAGGCTAAAGAAAAAATATCTCGTATTGCAGGAATTTCTCCAAAATTTGTTATATGCAACGACCTAGCACCAAATGCTTTTGCTATGAATAGGGATGGCGGAGCTGTAATAGGTGTATCACTAGGGATGTTAAATTTTGCTAATGGTGATGAAGATATGGCTGCAGCAGTTATTGCTCACGAAGTTTCTCATCACACTTTAGGTCACAGAGAAAGGGGTCAGTCTAGTCAATTTGTTCTTGAGTTAGTAACTGGTCTTCTAGGTGTTCTTGCTGATGCCGCAATTCAAAGTAGATATAACGTTCAGAACTCTACGATAGGAAGAGATTTAGCTTCTGTTGGTTCTAATTTAGTGTCTTCAAAGTTTAGCAGAGACTACGAAAGAGAAGCAGATGATAATGGATTTAAATATATGGTTGCTGCTGGATACAACCCGGAGGGCGGAATAAGACTAGCAAACTCTTTTATACAAAAGGGGTTCTCATCAAGTTCAGGTTGGTTTAATGATACTCATCCCGGCTGGGATGAAAGAGCAGAAAGGTTTAAAACAATGATAGCTAGTTCAGCTATTCAAAGCTCAAAAACAAATATAGCAACCAATTCTGATACCACCAAGAATGAAACTCAATTACTCCTTAAGGGACTGGAAACCGAGACAATCCAAAACTCTTCAACAAACGAAATGCTCAATGATGAGAATTTAGATAAGAAAAAAATAATAATCGTTAAAAATCCTCCTCCAATCGTAACCCTTAACGCTGGTGAAATTTTAGTTCAAGAAGCTATACAAGCATACGAAAAAAAAGATTACAAAAAATCTTTAGCATTAGCAAAGAAAGCAATGGATAAGGGGAATGGTCGTGCTGCCACAATTTATGCATTTCATTTTATAAATGGGGCAGGAGTGAAACGAGATTTTATAAGAGGTGAGAAATTGTTACTTCAAAGCGTAAAAATGAAATATGTTCTAGCAAATAGATTTTTAGCTGAATTTTACTATTTTGGAGATGGCGGAGAAATAAACTTATCGAAAGCATTACATCATGCAGTTTTAGCAGCAGAAAATGCCAATGATAGCTGGTCACAAATTCTTGTTGGCTATCTTTATCAAAATGGCACGGGTGTTGAACCTGATTGTAATTTAGCCCTTCAATATTATGAACTAGCTTCCGCGAATGGGGATAGTGATGGGCTATACCGTGCAGGAAGTCTTAATTTAACTGGCTGCATTGGCATTCAGAGTGCAAATGTCTCAAAAGGAATTAGCAAGATTAAAGACTCCGCAGCAAAAGGAAATGCTGATGCAAAAGCTTTCCTTGGTTATGTTACCGTTCGGGGGGGTTATGGCATTTCTAAAAATACAAATGAGGGTATGAAACTTCTAAAAGAAGCTGAAAATGCTTTTGCCACTTCTGGCTATCTAGGAGACATTTATCTTTGGGGTAATGGTGGTGAAAAAAACTATGATTTAGCAATGACGTATTTATCTGACGCACACGCAAAAGGAAATGTATTTGCTACAGCAAATCTTGGGTATCTTTATCAGAATGGGCTTGGAGTGAAAAAGGATATTAATAAAGCAATAAATTATTACGAGAATGCTGCTCAAAAAAATAGTGTCTATGCATCCAATCAATTAGCGTATTTTTATTTTAAGGGGGCAAAAGACTTCGACCTCCCCCTTGACTACAATAAAGCTATTATTTACATGAGGAAAGGGGAAAAACAAAATGATGCTCGAGCCTTATTTTATCTTTCAGTAGCTTATATGAATGGGCTTGGCGTTCCTCTAGATTTCGATAAGGGTATAGAGTATTTGAAAAAATCAAACGATTTAGGTGATGAAGACGCAAACAAACTATTTAATGAATTCAAAAAAAAGGCAGCTAGATGAAAAAAATAATTCTTATATTATTACTTTTGATTTCTTCTTCAGTTTTAGCTGAATGGAAATATATTACTAGGACAGATGAAGATAAATTTTATTACGAACCAAGTTCAATAAAAAAAACAAAAACATACACTAAAGCTTGGATTCTTCTTGATTTTAAAGAGCCTGTTACATACAAAGGGATTACTTATCTATCAAATAAAAGTTTATGGCATCTTAATTGCGTAGACGAAGAACAAAAAACTGTTCAATCACTCTCTTATTCAGACCACATGGGAACTGGTCAAATGGTTGATTTTAGAAATGATAAAATTGATTGGGCATCAATAGTTCCCGACACGAATCAAGAAGTAATATTTAAAGTTATATGCCGTGGAATTAAGTAAATAAATTTTATGCTTTATCCATGCTCTCTATCCACTCCTTGTGTTTATCCATATTAATAACTTCTCCTAATTCTTCCTCTCTAAAGACTTGTTCTTTTGTGGTATGTTTTATTAAGTTATTCTCTATTAGGTTATGTTCTACTAAAGAACCTTCAGGTATACCTTGAGGGTAGCTTGAAGTTATCTCCTTCTCTTTCTTTCTTCTCTGTCCTTCCTTGCCCCCTTCAATCTGTTTCTTTCTGGCTTCATCAAGTCTTTGTCTATAAGCCTCAAGCTCTGGGGAAATAATTTTGTCATTATCTTTATAAAAGAAATGCATGACATTAGTAGATAATGATTGTGAAACCTCATCACTTGAATATCCTAATATTTTTGCTAGTTGAGAAATATCTGAAGGTACATAACTGTTTACCCAGCATTCACATAACATGCTCATCATCAAACCTCTTTCCGAAAGAGACATCGTTCTATATTGAATAGTAGACATATAATTACTGGGATAAAACTGAAAAGCTGGTGGGTTTCGAATAAACTCTTTCATTTGCTACCCCCTCCCATTGCCAGTATCTGTTATAGCTCTGCCAAGCCTCTCTAGAAGCTTTTTTACATCTTGTATAGCATCTAGTATTAACTTTTCATCTGAAAGCCTAATACCATGTTCGGCAAGGTCTTTTAATGCAGACTCAAGAGAAGTGTAATTTCTATAAAACTGCCAATCTTCCACCAACTCTTT
>JAPLER010000388.1 GCA_026391115.1 Bacteroidota bacterium
ATTTTCTGTCATCAATTCCCCAATCATTATCGCTATCTAAATGTCTGTACAATGGCTCGTCTGCCCAATAAGTAAAGTTTTGAGCATTGGTAATTGATGTTATTGGACAAATTCCCTCATGCTTACCCCACATTTCTCTACTTACTTCACCATGTAATTTACTTACTCCATTTGCTTTTCTAGCAAATCTTAATGCAACTAAAGAATGATTAAATTGATCTTCATTCAAATGGCCAGTTATTTTTCTAACTTCGTCCAAACTCATTCCACAGAAATAGCTCATTTTATGGCACAAATAAATATCGTGTTTTTCGTTACCTGCTTCTTCTGGTGTGTGTGTTGTAAATACTAACTTTTCTTTTAGTTTAGTTAAACTTTGATATTTATTTAATAAGTAAAAAGCAGCACTAATACCATGAGCTTCGTTCAAATGATACACGTCAGGATTAAATCCTAATTCATCAATCAATTTAGCACCACCAACACCTAGTAAAATAAATTGTGCAACTTTTGTTGAAACATTTGCATCGTATAAACGATGTGTAATAGTTTGAGAAATGTGGTCATTTTCTGGCAAATCTGTTGACAACAAAAACAATGGAGCTGTTTTAAATGTCTCAGGATTTAGATATAATGCCTTTACCCAAACTGGTGCATCATGAATAAGAATTTGAAATTTTATTCCTGTTTCTTCCAAAAAATTTGGCGTCTTTTCCATCCAAGCAGGAACAAGTGTTTGATCTTGTGCTCTTGTTTGATCATAATAACCATATTTCCACAAAATACCAATACCAATCATATTTTGTTTTAGTTCATAAGCACCTCTTAAATGAGAGCCACTTAAAAAACCCAAACCACCACTGTAAATTTTTAATGGTTGATGAATAGCATATTCCATTGAAAAATATGCAGCTTTTTTGCTATACTGCTTATCAACTTTGTAAGGAACTGTAAAACTTCTAAAGTTCATAGATTTAGTTTTGATGAATAGAATGCAATAATAATGGAAAAAAGCAAAATGTACATAGTACACATTAAATGTGGAGAAGTTGATGACTGAATATTAATTTCTAGATAGGCAATTATTTATCTATCCAAGCAAACGATTGAGACGCAGAGATTTTATTTAACATTTATTTAAGAAAATATTTTGTGCATTAATACAACAGCAGCATCTAAGTACAAACTGCTTTGTATGACGACTCAAAAAAATCAACTTCACCAAATAAAACAGTGGATAATCGTAATTTTATTTTGGATGCCTATTTTCTTTTTTAGTTTGCTCATCATTTACAACACTATTCCATATTTTAATTTTAAAAAAGATTTTATTTTCATAACAGAGCGTGCAGTTTTGTTTTTGCAACCGGTTTATAAATATTGCTTTTACATTCACATTTTTGCCGGAATGTTCTGTATAGCTACAGCCCTATTACAATTTTCATCTTTTATACTAAAGAAAAGAAAAACTGTCCATAAATTGGCAGGTAGAATTTATGTTTTGGTTGTAATATTATTTGCTGCACCCACTGGTTTATATATGAGTTTTTTTGCTAAAGGACAAATAGCAGAAAAATGCTTGTTTATCTTTA
>JAPLER010000120.1 GCA_026391115.1 Bacteroidota bacterium
GTTGTTATCAAATATAGAAAGAACTGAAATTGAAAGCAAATCACAACTTTGGTCATCTTCATTTTAATTGGTGGTTAGTTGTTATCAAATATAGAAAGAACTGAAATTGAAAGCAAATCACAACTTTGATTAGACATAAGTTCAACAGCAGCAAGTTGTTATCAAATATAGAAAGAACTGAAATTGAAAGCAAATCACAACCGAACATAATAGAATGGTAGAAGTAACATTGTTGTTATCAAATATAGAAAGAACTGAAATTGAAAGCAAATCACAACCATAGTTTTCTAACTCATACAAGTTGTTAAGTTGTTATCAAATATAGAAAGAACTGAAATTGAAAGCAAATCACAACTAGATGACAGTTGAAAAATTTCAAAATATAGTTGTTATCAAATATAGAAAGAACTGAAATTGAAAGCAAATCACAACTGAATTAGTTGTTGCTGCATTGCGTGATAGGTTGTTATCAAATATAGAAAGAACTGAAATTGAAAGCAAATCACAACCAATGACCGAAATACCTTACAACTCACTAAGTTGTTATCAAATATAGAAAGAACTGAAATTGAAAGCAAATGATTAATGGTTGTTATCAAATATAGAAAGAACTGAAATTGAAAGCAAATCACAACATTGTATCTTACTTGTAATGTTGGTGTGGTGTTGTTATCAAATATAGAAAGAACTGAAATTGAAAGCAAATATTCTTTTGTAGAGCACTAATATTGTTTAAATAGTTATTACAATTATTTTTACGCACAACTTAAAAAAAATAATCAAAATGTTTACTGCTATACATCCAAAATTACCAATGCGTAATAAATCGATTACAAAAGATTTTTACATAAGTAAACTAGGTTTTATAGATATTGGCATCTCAGATTTTGATGGTTATTTAATGGTACAAAAAGATAATATTGAAATTCATTTTTTTGAGTTTAAAGAACTTAACCCAAAAGAAAATTATGGACAAGTGTATATTAGAACAAGCAATATAGAAGTTGATTATCAACTAGCACTAGACCTAAAATTGAATATTCCTCAATTGGGTCATTTACAAACAAAGCCCTGGCTGCAAAAAGAATTTTCTATACTAAACCCAGATAACAACTTGCTTACTTTTGGACAAAGTACTATTTAATAAAAAAAATATTTAATCAATTCATATTATTAGTAATATTTTCGTTTTATACCACAAACTATATGTCTCTACTTTCGAAGCAATTGCTCATAAAACGTTCTCTAATACCTAAAGCTGGCAAAGGACTTTTTACAAAAAAACTGATACCTAAAGGCACTCGAATAGCAGAATACATAGGAGACATCAAAACATGGAAACAAATAACTACTGATCCTGAGTTTAATCCTTATGTTTTTTATATTAATCGAAATTATGTTATTGATTCAAAAAATAATAAAGAAGTATTAGCTAGGTATATTAATGATGCCAAGGGTTTACACAAAACAGAACATAAAAATAATTGCAAATTTGAAGTAGATGGTTTAAAAGTTTATGTAATTGCAACAAGTAAAATTGTTCCAGGTGCTGAATTATTTGTAGCTTATGGAAGAGATTATTGGAAAGCTATAAAACACAATATAACTCATAATTTATAAAGAAATATTAAACCAACTATGAAAAAATTAAGTACAATTTTGTTAGGTTTTGCAATGTTTTTTTTGGCAAGTTGTAGTGGCTCAGAAACATACAGAGGAGCCTGGAAAGCAATGGATAAAGAAGGCGAAAAATTTGAATTAGTATTTAAATCGAAAAGTTTTTCAGTAAAAGATAGTTTAGGTGTAGTTAAACAACTTAACTATAAGCAAACCAGAATAACTATTGAAAATGGCATTAAGACTTATGGCATTACATTAAAAGATGGCAGAAGTTATGAAATAAATTTTCCAAAGGCAAATGATGAAAGTATTGGTTTAATAAAAGATGAAAATGGCACCCCAATTTATACTATTTGTAGAAAGGAATTTACTAAGTTTGAGGATATTTTAAACTAAAATAATTGCTATTAACCGCCAGCTTTTTTACTGTTTATGTAACCATTTTTTAATAGCCATTGCAATATTTTTTCCCTGTTGTCTCCCTGAATAATAATTTCCCCATCTTTTGCCGAACCGCCTGTACCACAAGTATTTTTTAGTGTTTTGGCAATAGTTTGTAAGTCTGTATCAGTGCCAATAAATCCAGTAACTAAAGTTGCTACTTTGCCACCTCTATGTTTTGTATCTAACCAAACACGCAGTTTTTGTAAATTTGGTGCAAGTGTTTCTACAATTTCATTTTCTTCTTCAATTTTAAAATTGGGGTCAGTACTATACACCAACCCATTAGAATGTTTATTTTTACTCATATAGTACTAATCTTAAATTAATTAATGTATGATTGCTTTTAAACTTAAATCAACACTACAAGCCTGATGAATTAATGCACCAACACTAATAAAATTTACACCAGTAGCTGCATAGCTTTCAATATTTTCTAAAGTAATACCTCCACTTGCTTCTGTTTCAAATTGATTATTGATAAGCTTTAAGGCATCACCTATTTGTTCTGGCTTAAAATTATCTAACATAACTCTATCTACTTTGCCAACTCCACATTCACACACTTTTTTTACATCATCAATATTTCTTGTTTCAACTTCTATTTTAATATTCAGTTGATTTGTTTGAACATAATTCCAGGCTTTGTTAATGGCTTTCTCGATTCCCCCACAATAATCTATATGATTATCTTTAAGCATAATCATATCGTATAGACCAAATCTATGATTCATTCCACCACCAATTTTTACAGCTTGCTTTTCAAGCAATCTAAAGTTGGGCGTAGTTTTTCTGGTGTCTAAAATTTGTGTTTTATAGGGTTTTAATTTTTCTACATAAACACTTGTTAAAGTAGCTATACCACTCATTCTTTGCATAGTATTCAATACCAATCTTTCGCATTTTAAAATAGTGTGTATACTAGCTTCAACTTCAAACGCCACCTCACCAAATACGACTTTATCCCCATCATTTTTATACTGATGGAAAATATGTGAAGGTTCAACTTGCTTAAATATTTCTTTAGCAACTTCCACACCTGCAAGTACACAATCTTGCTTTATTTTTAAGATAGCTTTTCCTTTTTGGTTAGATTCTATACAACATAAAGTTGAGTAATCACCAGAGCCAATATCTTCTTGCAGGGCATTTGTAATTAATTGTTCAAGCATTTTAAATTTGATATTTATAGTTTGGTGTTTATTCTTGAATTATTTTGGAAACAAATCAGCAACGTTCATCTGTTATGTTTCTTACTTAAATAAAAATCCCTCCACAAATTTTGTGGAGGGACAAATTTATTAACATCGAATTTTTATTATGCCTTAAAGTGAGAAAACGCTTTATTAGCTTCAGCCATTCTATGTGTATCTTCTTTCTTTTTAAATGCAGCACCTTCACCTTTACTAGCTGCAATAATTTCATTAGATAATTTGTCAGCCATTGTTTTACCATTTCTTTCACGGCTAAAACGAATTAACCATTTCATACTTAAAGAAATTTTTCTGTCTGCTCTTACTTCACTCGGAATTTGGAAGTTTGCACCACCAATTCTTCTACTTTTAACCTCTACAGCTGGAGTAACATTAGATAATGCTTTTTTCCAAACTTCGTATCCATCTTCATTTGTAACTTTAGATACTCTATCAATTGCATCATAAAATATAGTGAATGCAATACTTTTTTTACCTTGCCACATTAAGTTGTTTACAAAACGTGTTACCATTTTATCATTGTATTTGCTATCTGGAGCTAATGGTATTTTCTTTGGTTGTGCTTTACGCATTGTTTAATTTTTAATTTTGGGTTGAAATTCTTCAAGTATTAAAACTTTACTCAACCTTGTATTAGTGAATGATTATTTTTTTGCTTTTTCTTTCTTAGTACCGTATTTACTTCTACTTTGTTTTCTATCTTTTACACCAGCAGTATCTAAACTACCACGTACAATATGATAACGAACACCTGGTAAATCCTTAACACGACCACCTCTAATTAATACAATAGAGTGCTCTTGTAAGTTATGACCTTCACCTGGTATATAAGCAATAACTTCAATTTTATTTGTCAAACGCACTTTTGCAACTTTACGCAAAGCCGAGTTTGGTTTTTTTGGAGTTGTAGTATAAACCCTTGTGCAAACACCACGACGTTGAGGGCAAGCATCTAAAGCTCTTGATTTGCTTTTGGCACGAATGATTTCGCGTCCTTTTCTAACTAATTGCTGTATAGTAGGCATTATCCTATGTTATTTTTTTTGGACGGCAAAAGTAGGGTTTGATATTTAACTGACAAAAATTAATATAAATATTTTTCAACATTTTGATAAAATAGGTCAATAAACACCCTTTTCTGCCATTTATTATTGGTAATTGTGTAATTACATTGGGCAAGTTTGGTGATAATTGATTAATGGTTCATACTTTCTTTCAAAATCAAAGCCACTGTAAACCCTTTCTACTTCATCAAGTATTCCAATTATTTCTTCAAGATTTGATGTTGTAACTAATTTTAAACGATACTCTTTTATATTGGGTAAGCCCTTTAAATAATTGGTATAATGTGTTCTCATTTCATTAATACCCACTTGCTCTCCTTTCCAATTTAGACTTAAATCCAAATGTTTTTTACAAACAGCCACACGTTCGTGTATGGTGGGTGGTGCAAGTTCTTCACCTGTTTCTAAGTAATGTTTTATTTCTCTAAAAATCCATGGATAACCAATTGCTGCCCTACCAATCATCATTCCATCAACATCAAAACGCTTTTTATATTCTGCTGCTTTTTGTGGGCTATTAATATCACCATTTCCAAATATTGGGATCTTTATACGAGGGTTATTTTTTACTTTACTTATCAATGTCCAATCAGCTTCTCCTTTATACATTTGACTTCTAGTTCTACCATGAATGGATAGTGCTTTAATACCAATATCTTGCAAACGCTCTGCAACTTCTTCAATATTTTTACTACTATCATCCCAACCCAAACGCGTTTTAACAGTAACAGGAAGATTGGTGCTTTTTATACAAGCATCTGTCAAACGAACCATTAGATCAATGTCTTTTAGCACACCTGCTCCTGCACCACGAGCCACAACTTTTTTTACAGGACAACCAAAATTAATATCCAGTAAA
>JAPLER010000097.1 GCA_026391115.1 Bacteroidota bacterium
ATGCGATTACCTATTCTTCATCAACAGTTTTAAAAGATACAGTGAAGAGTTTTCAAGGTTGTGATAGCATTTATAATATTGTAAACATTAATATCAACCCTATTACAACAACAACTAATACACAAATATTCAGCAGTTGTAAGGATATTGTTTATAATGCGATTACCTATTCTTCATCAACAGTTTTAAAAGATACAGTTAAGAGTTTTCAGGGATGTGATAGCATTTATAATATTGTAAACATTAACATCAATCCAATAACAACAACTACAAATACGCAAACGTTCAGTAGTTGTAAGGATATTGTTTACAACAGCATTACCTATTCAGCTTCAACAGTTTTAAAAGATACAGTTAAGAGTTTTCAAGGTTGTGATAGTATTTACAATATTGTAAACATTAACATCAATCCAATAACAACAACAACAAATACGCAAACATTCAGCAGTTGTAAGGACATTGTATACAACAGCATTACTTATTCAGCTTCTACTATCTTAAAAGATACAGTTAAAAGTTTTCAAGGCTGTGATAGTATTTACAATGTAGTAAACATTAACATCAACCCTATTTCTGTTGTAACTAACAATACAAGTTTTAGTGGTTGTGGAAGTGTTGTTTATAAAGGTAATACTTATACATCATCTATTAGTTTGAAGGATACTGTAAAATCTTTCCAAGGATGTGATAGTATTTACAATATTGTAAACATTAATATCAATCCAATAACCACAACTACAAATACGCAAACATTCAACAGTTGTAAGGATATTGTTTATAATGCCATTACTTATTCTGCATCAACAATATTAAAGGACACAGTTAAATCTTTTCAAGGATGTGATAGCATTTATAATATTGTAAACATTAACATCAATCCAATTACAACTACTACTAATACGCAAACTTTTAGCAGTTGTAAGGACATTGTTTATAATGCGATTACCTATTCTTCATCAACAGTTTTAAAAGATACAGTGAAGAGTTTTCAAGGTTGTGATAGCATTTATAATATTGTAAACATCAATATCAACCCTATTACAACAACAACTAATACACAAATATTCAGCAGTTGTAAGGATATTGTTTATAATGCGATTACCTATTCTTCATCAACAGTTTTAAAAGATACAGTTAAGAGTTTTCAAGGTTGCGATAGTATTTATAATATTGTAAACATCAATATCAACCCTATTTCTGTTGTAACTAACAATACAAGTTTTAGTGGTTGTGGAAGTGTTATTTATAAAGGCAATACTTATACATCATCTATTAGTTTGAAGGATACTGTAAAATCTTTCCAAGGCTGCGATAGTATTTATAATATAGCCAACATAACAGTCTTTACTGCTCCAAATGCACCAACAGCAAGTGTTACAGTGCAACCAACTTGTTTAACCCCTACTGGAACGATTGTTATAACTGCACCATTTGGTGCAAATTATCAATACAGTGTTGGTGGCATTTATCAAACATCAACAACATTTAGCCTATTAAACCCTAATACTTATTCAGTAACTGTTAAAGACGTTTCAAGTGGTTGCATTTCATCTGCACTAAACTTAACAATAAATCCAGTTCCTGCTGCTCCTGTTGCAACTATTAGTTATGCAGGCAATCCATTTTTTAATCAAGGCACAGCAACGGTAACTGTTAGCACAACAGCAACGATTACATCTGGAACTTATACTGCAACACCAGCAGGTTTAAGCATTAATTCATCTATTGGGGCAATAGATTTAGCTAATAGTGCTGTGGGTAATTATGTTGTAACATATTCATTTAATTCTGGAGTTTGCAGCAATACTGCAACAACAAATGTTACTATCAATCAATTAAAAGGAGATATATACATTCCAAATACGTTTACACCAAACGGTGATGGCAAAAATGATATTTGGTATGTGTATGGCAATACAATAAAATCTGTAAATATTACAGTATTTAATCAATGGGGCGAAAGAATATTTAACTCAACCAGTCAATCAAAAGGATGGGATGGATTTGGTTTTGGAAAGATGCAGCCAGTTGGTGTTTATATTTATGTGGCACAAATTATTTTGCTTGATGGAACAGTTTTAAACAGAAAAGGAGCTGTAAATTTGATTAGATAGATTGGTTTAATAAGAAAACAAGTTACACTTTGCAAAAGAAAATAGCCTCAGTGTAAGATTTTTTTTGATTTGTTTAAAGTGATGATGACTATGTGCAAGAGTTAAATTTGATGGTTGAACAACATAAAAAAACTAAGTTCTGGAAATAACAAGTTAAGCGAAATTTATAACCCAAACTAAATGGACATTACAAACCATTACACCACAATCTTCAGAAAGTTGATTGCTTTATTGACAACCTTTGTATTGCTTATCAATTATTCTAAAGCACAAAATCTTCTTGTTAATGGTGATTTTGAAAGTGGCGTCAGCGGCACTGGCTTTCAAACCCAATCTCCTTACAATTATTTAAGTACACTTAGTGGCAATAGCAATCCTGGTGATTATGCAATTATTACCGACCCAAACGCAATGAATACGACTTGGTTTTTGCATTGCAAAGACCATACTAGTGGCACAGGTAAAATGATGGTAATAGATGGAATTACAACTGGTGGTCAACAACGCTTTTGGAAAGCTGGTAATAGTGGTGGTGGTGTGGGTCCTTTAAATGTTGGAACAACTTATACTTTTAGTTATTGGGTACGTTCTGTTTCTAAAAGTGTTACAGATATTAATACAACAGCCAATATTGGCATTCAGTTCAATAATGTTGCTAGTGTTACGCTTACTGCTGGCAGCACCTTACTGCCTTTTGACACTGCCACAGGTTGGGTGCAAGTGAAATATACTTTTGTACCAACCAATGCTTATGTTAATATTGAAATGTATAACAACAATACCAGTGCAGTTGGTAACGACTTTGCATTGGATGATATTGCTGTTTTAGCACCTCCTTTACCCTTAGCAGTTTCTTATTCTTTACAAAACCCAACTTGTTATAATAATACTGATGGTTATATAATAGCTTATGGAAGTGGTGGCACTGCACCTTACACGTACAGTTTTAATGGAGGTGTATTTAGTACTACCAATACATTAACAGGTTTAGCAACTTCCTCTCATACTGTTACAGTAAAAGATGCATTATTAAATACAGTAAGCAGCTCAACAATCAATATTACAGCACCTTCAAATCCACTAACAGCCACTGCTAGTGTTAATCCAATTTGTTCAGGAAACAATACAACACTTACTGCTGCCAATGGTGGTGCCAGTTATAACTGGACTGCAAGTCCAGTTGATGCAAGTTTAACTACACCTGGTATTTACAATCCTGTTGTAAGCCCTGCTGTTGCTACAACCTATACAGTTACCTCTAGCACAACAACGAATGTTAATTTGATTTATAATGGTAATTTTAGTTTGGGGAATACAGGTTTTACAACAGATTATACTTACAAAACTGTCAATACAGGTGGAGCTCAAAGGTGTTATGGAGTGATGCCAAATGCACAAGTATTTTTTAATACATTTTCTACTTGTGGAGACCATACTACTGGCACACAAAATATGTATGTGGTGGACGGTTCTTTAAATAGTGCAGATAAAGTGTGGTGCCAAACAGTTGTGGTGAAACCATCAACTACCTATGTTTTTAGTTATTGGATACAAACATTAACAATCAACAACCCTGCACAAATTGAAACAAAAATAAATGGAGTAACAGTGCCTGCTGGCACAAGTGCAAACCCAGTGAATGCACCAGCTACTGTAGCTTGTGGTAACTGGCAACAAGTTAGTTATAGTTGGACATCTGGTGTGGGCGTAACCACAGCAGAAATTTGTTTATATGATAAAAATGTAAATGGCAATGGCAATGATTTTGCACTAGATGATATTTCTTTTACAGGTTCTTATGGATGTAATTTAAGCAAGACAATTACTATAGATGTTAACCCACCTGCCTCTACCAATAATATTAATTTATTTGATTGCAATAGTGTGACTTATCAAGGTAATACCTACACCAGCAATACAATTGTAAGAGATACACTTAAGGCAGTGCAGGGTTGTGATAGTGTTTATAAAGTGGCTAATATTACTGTGAATTCAATAATAGCAACTAACAAAACAACTAATTTAGCTAGTTGCAAAGGCATCATCTACAAAGGCAATACTTACACAACATCTACTGTGATAAAAGATACTTTAAAAAGTTTTCAAGGTTGTGACAGTGTTTACAATACTGTAAATATTACTATTAATTCACTAACACCTACAACCAAAACACAAACTTTATCAAGCTGCAAAAGCATTGTTTATAATGGCAATACTTATGCTGCATCAACTGTACTTAAAGACACAGTAAAAAGTTATCAAGGTTGTGATAGTGTTTACAATGTTGTAAACATCAACCCTATTGCAACTACAACCAATACTCAAACTTTATCAAGCTGCAAAAGCATCATCTACAAAGGCAATACTTACATAACATCTACTGTGTTAAAAGATACTTTAAAAAGTTTTCAAGGTTGTGATAGTATTTACAATACTGTAAATATTACTATTAATCCACTAACACCTACAATAATAAATATAAGTGCCAGTGGTTGTAATAGTGTGGTATATAAAACTATTACTTACACAGCTTCTACAGTTTTAAGAGATACTGTTAAAAGCTTACAAGGTTGTGATAGTATTTATAATATTGCTACTATTACTGTTAAACAACCAACTAGTTCTACCACAACAATAAATACTACTGCACCTTACACTTGGAATGGAACGACCTATAGCACAAGTGGAACTTATATTAAAACCGGCTTTTTAAATAGTGTTGGTTGCGATAGTACTGCAACAATTATATTAACAATTGCACCTATCACAACCAACCCTTGTTGGAAAATGATTAGCACTGGATTTAATCATACCATAGCTATAAAAAAAGATGGTACTTTATGGGCTTGGGGGCAAAATACTTATGGGCAAGTTGGTGATGGAACTAATACCCACAGAAATATGCCTACTCAAATTGGTACAGATACGAATTGGGAAAGTGTTAGTGCTAAAGGATTTCATACAGTAGCTATAAAAAAAGATGGTACTTTATGGGCTTGGGGACAAAACAGTTTTGGTCAAGTTGGCGATGGAACAAGTACTAACAGAAATGTCCCTGTTCAAATTGGTACAGCTACTAATTGGGCTCAAATAAGTTCTGGTCTATCCTTTACATTGGCATTAAAAAAAGATAGTACACTATGGGCTTGGGGATATAATATTTTAGGTCAATTAGGTGATGGAACTTTAGTCAATAAGAACACACCAATAAAAATTGGAAATGCCAACAATTGGGTTAACATTGGTACAGGTGAATTTCACTCAGCTGCTATTAAAGCAGATGGCACTTTATGGACTTGGGGTAGCAATTCTAATGGGCAGCTAGGTGATGGAACTACTGTAAACAAAACAACACCAACACAAATTGGAACAGATAACAATTGGGCTTCTTTTAAAGGAGGAAATGCTCACACCATTGCACTTAAAACAGACAATACTATATGGTCTTGGGGTAGTAATAATACAGGACAATTAGGTGATGGAACTAATATTAGCAAAAGCACCCCAACACAATTAGGTGTTGCTAATAATTGGAGAGAAATAAATGCTGGAGGAGGTTTTTCTGTAGCATTAACCACTACTGGAACTATATGGTCTTGTGGAAAAAATACTAATGGTCAATTAGGCAATGGAACAGCTATAAATAATAATATACTTACTAAAATTGGCGTTGATATTAATTGGTCAAGTATTAATGCTGGAGACAATCATTTTGTGGCTTCAAAAACAGATGGTTCTTTGTGGGCTTGTGGGTATAATCTTTATGGTCAATTAGGTGATGTAACAAATGCAGATAAAAACCTACCTAAACTTGTTATTAGTGGTTGCAGCCCCTGCCCTGTTGCTGTAACACTAACGCAAACACTCTCAGACTGCAAAGCCATTATTTATAAAGGTAATACTTATAACACATCGACAATTTTAAAGGATACCATTAAAAGTTTTCAAGGTTGTGATAGCATTTATAATATAGCAAACATTAACATAACTCCTATTACAACTGCAACCAATACGCAAACTTTATCAAGCTGCAAAAGCATTGTTTATAATGGCAATACTTATGCAGCATCAACTGTACTTAGAGATACTGTAAAAAGTTTTCAAGGTTGTGATAGCATTTATAATATAGCAAACATTAACATAACTCCTATTACAACTGCAACCAATACGCAAACTTTATCAAGCTGCAAAAG
>JAPLER010000073.1 GCA_026391115.1 Bacteroidota bacterium
TGCAGATATACCTGATGGCAATCCAATAAGTGTAGAAAATATTAAAGTAAGTTTGTGCGAAAAGGGAAATGGTTATTGGGTAAACGAAAGAAAATTTATTCCAGAAGTAAGTGACGGTACTGTGGTAGAGAAAAGTGTTTTTGTTGAATAGTAAATGTCTTGTCAATTAATCAATAATAATCTCTCTTTTATCTGTATCTATTAAGTTGATGGTGATTTGGCATACATCATCAGGCATAATTTCTAAAGCTTTTTCTGGCCATTCCACAAAACAATAATTATTACTGTATAAAACATCTTCAACACCAGCATTTACAGCATCTTCAGCATCTTTAAGTCTGTATAAATCTAGGTGATAAATAACACCTACAACATTACTTTTGTATTCGTTAATAATAGAAAAAGTAGGACTGCTACTTACTTCTTTTACCTGCAAATATTTGCACAAAGCATTGATAAAAGTAGTTTTTCCACTGCCCATATTGGCATTAAATAACCATACTTTTTTATGCTTACAAGCTTGCCAAACTTGCTGCACCACAGCATCAATATCTTTTAATTTATAAATCATTTGCATTGGCAAAAATATAGTTGTATGTGACAAAAGTCTTGTTTACTGCATTATAGAAAAATTACATTTGTAAAAAATTAAATATGAACACAACACATATAAAAGTTGATGGAATGGATTGCAGTAGTTGTGCTTTATCTATTACTAAAACATTACAAAAACAGGGCTTGCAAAATGTAAAAGTAAACTATGCAAATGGAGATGTAAGCTATGATAATATTGATAATATTGAATTTACTGCTATAGAAAAAAATATTAAAGATTTGGGTTATAAAGTAGTAAACGATAAAATTGAGGAGAACCAAAACTCTGTGGGTTTTAATTTTTTAAATACAAATGCCAACAGATTTTTATTTTGTTTAGTATTTGCCTTGCCGCTATTTCTATCTCATTTAGTACATATTTACTGGTTAATGAACCCCAAAGTGCAATTTGTTTTAACCACACCTGTTTACATTGTGGGTATGTTGCATTTTGGTAAAAGTGCTATTCGTAGTTTGTTAAAAGGCTTTCCCAATATGAATGTATTAATTGCTTTGGGTTCTACAGCTGCTTATGTTTATAGTGTTTATGGAATGTTGGCAGGCAAAGCAATGGAGTTTATGTTTTTTGAAACAACAGCAACTACTTTAACATTGGTTTTTTTAGGTAATTATTTAGAAGATTATACACACGCACAAACACAAAAAGCTGTTAATGCTTTAATAAAAAATCAGCCACAAAAAGCTACAATGATTGCTTTTGATGATAAATATCAAGAACTGCATTTTGAAGTAGATGCAAAAGATTTAAAAACAGGAGATTTAATACTGATTAAAACTGGCGACAAAGTACCAACTGATTGTAAAATATTAAGTGGTAATGGCAATGTAAATGAAAGTATTTTAACTGGCGAAAGCGATGCAATAGTTAAACAACAAAAAGATACTTTAATTGGTGGAAGTGTAGTAATGGATGGCAACTTTAAAGCACAAGTTACTGTAGAAAATAATAATTCTGTTTTGGGACAAATTATTAAGCTGATACAAAATGCACAAACTGAAAAACCACCAATGCAGCAACTTGCAGATAAAATAAGTGCAGTATTTGTTCCTGCTGTAATTGTGGTTGCTGTAGCTACTTTATTGGTAAATTATTATGTTGTTAACGTAGATTTTACAGAAAGTTTATTGCGTTGTGTGGCAGTGTTGGTTATTGCTTGTCCCTGTGCTATGGGGCTTGCAACACCTGCTGCTATTGCTGTTGGCTTGGGGCGTGCTACAAAAAATGGAGTATTGTTTAAAGATGCAACAAGCCTTGAGTTGTTTAAGAATATTAAACAAATTGTATTTGATAAAACAGGAACGTTGACTACAGGAAGTTTTAAAATTGTTAATTATGGAATTGAGGAATTAGGAATTAATGAAGATAATTTTAAGATGATAACCTATTCATTGGAAAAATATTCCAATCATCCATTGGCAAAAGTTATAGCAACAGAATGGAAAACAAATAATGAAATTCGTTGGCAAAAAATTGAAGAAGTAAAAGGACTTGGAATGGTTGCTACAGATAAAGATGGTAATGAATACAAAGCCACATCTTTTAAAGGAGTGCAACAATTAACTACAGATTATTCTCATAACATTTATATTACAAAAAACAATGAATTACTTGGTTTTATTGATGTTGCAGACGAAATAAGACCAGAAGCGAAAGAAATTATTCAGCAACTACATCAACAAAATATTAAAACCATTTTATTGAGTGGTGATAAAAAAGAAAAGTGTGAAGCAGTTGCTAAAGAACTAAATATTGATGAAGTATATGCAGAGCAAACACCTCAAAATAAAATTGATTATGTAGCCAATCTAAATGCTCAACAACCTACAGCAATGGTGGGAGATGGCATTAACGATGCACCTGCATTAGCAAAAGCAAGTATAGGAATATCTTTAAGTGAGGCTAGTCAGTTGGCTATTCAATCTGCACAGGTTGTATTAATGAAAAGTGGTTTAAAAAAGTTGCCATTTGCTTTAAATATTGGAAAAAGTACATATACTACTATACAGCAAAATCTTTTTTGGGCATTGATATATAATGTAATTGCCATACCTATTGCAGCTTGTGGTTTATTGGGCAAATATGGACCAACCTATGGTGCCATTATTATGGGCTTAAGTGATGTAATTCTTGCAATTAATAGTGTGCGATTGAGATGGAAAAAGATATAATTCATTTGGAAATCATTCACATACATAAATCAACTATTTTTATTCTATTAAATTATTATTTACAACATTCTTTATTGCCATACAGTTTGCTGCATTGGCAAATGGTATAGATACTACAAAACCTTATAACCCCAACGCTAATGCAAAGGCTGATATTGATAGCGTATTGAAAATTGCTAAACAACAAAACAAGCACGTGCTATTAATGATTGGTGGTAACTGGTGTAGTTGGTGTATTAAATTTAATAAGTTGGTAATGTTGGATGCACAATTAGACTCAGCATTAAATACCAATTATATTTTATATCATTTGAATTATAGCAAAGAAAATAAGAATAAAGATTTGTTGGCTAAATATGGCTTTCCACAACGTTTTGGTTTTCCTGTATTTATTGTTTTGGATGCAAAAGGCAATAGAATACATACGCAAAATTCTTCTTATTTAGAAGAAGGAAAAGGATATAGCAAAACTAAAATTTTAGAATTTTTTGATAACTGGAGCCCAAGAGCATTGAAGGCTGAGAGTTATAAGGATTAAAATTTCGTCTTATATAGTATTTATGAAAAGTATTTTAACCATACCACTTTTATTTACTCACTTGTTGTGTTTATCCCAACAAAAAGATTCATTAAATAGTAGTGCAACTTTTATAACTACATTTAACATTGATAAAAGTGCTGGAAAGGGGGAAGTATATTATTTAAATGGATATGTTGTACACATTAATAGAAGAAAAGCATTAAAATTTGATGATAAGACTGTGGAAATTTCTGGAGAAGTAACTTTGGTGAAAGTGAAAGGCTTGTCAAAACAGCAAGCTAAACGTATGCAAGGGCAAGTCGAAGATTCAAAACATATTTTTAAACCAAAGATTAGAATTGTAAGTGCAAATGAGGAATAAAAAAACCTCTCAGGTTTTGGCATCTGAAAGGTTTTAAAATATTATCAAAAGGAATAATTACAACAATCCATTCTCCATCATATACTCTGCAATTTGCACAGCATTAGTAGCAGCACCTTTGCGTAAATTATCGCTTACAATCCACATATTTAAAGTGTTTGCTTGGGTTTCGTCTCTACGCAATCTACCTACAAAAACTTCATCACGCTCATAAGCATTCATAGGCATTGGGTAAATAAAATTGGCAATATCATCTTCTACAATAATGCCTTTACTTGCAGCTAAAAGTTGTTTCAATTCGTTCAAGTCAAAATCATTTTCAAACTCCACATTCACACTTTCGCTATGTCCACCCATTACAGGAATACGCACAGTTGTAGCTGTTACTTTTATAGAATCATCACCCATTATTTTACAGGTTTCTTTCACCATTTTCATTTCTTCTTTGGTGTAGCCATTCTCTAAAAACACATCAATTTGTGGAATGGCATTTAAATCAATTCTATATTTATAAGCCATTTCACCTTCAATATTATTTCTTTCATTCATCAATTGGTCAACAGCTTTTTTGCCAGTGCCAGTAACACTTTGGTATGTGCTTACTACAACTCTTTTAATTTTATATTTTTTATGTAAAGGCTGCAATGCAACAACCATCTGTATTGTAGAGCAATTAGGATTGGCAATAATAAAATCGTCTTTGGTTAAAACGTCAGCATTCACTTCTGGTACAACCAATTTTTTTGTAGCATCCATTCTCCAGGCACTACTGTTATCAATTACCTTAATGCCAGCAGCTGCAAATTGTGGTGCCCATTCTTTTGAAGTATCTCCACCTGCAGAAAATATAGCAACAGCAGGCTTTGCAGCAATACCATCTTGCATACTCACCACTTTATATAGCTTACCTTTAAATTCAACTTCTTTACCTACACTACGTTCACTAGCTACAGGTATTAATTCTGTTACAGGAAAATTTCTTTCGGTTAATACTTGCAACATTTTACTACCTACTAAACCTGTTGCACCCACTACTGCTACTTTCATTTTTCGTAATCCCTACAGGGAATATTTATGATTAATTAATTGAAGCAAATATATGTGCAGGAATGCTCAAATTAAATGCAAGAATAAAGTATAAATAGGAAATCGATTTCGTTTAAAGAATATATGTATGTGCCTATGTTTCTATGTGGCTAAAAACTAACTCACATCTAGCTTCAAAGTCTCTTTTAATTCTCTTACCATTGGATAAAGCGAGGCAATATATTCATAACGTTCTCTTGAATTACTGAATTTTGGAACTTCAATTTCAATAGCATCACTTTCATCTACTTCAACTGCAAAACTTATGGCTGGATTGTTAAATGTTTTCTTTATCAAATCCAAAAACATCGTTCTTTCCTGATCAATGGTTCTGCTAGCAGTTAATGTAGGCACCATCATTTTAAAACTAATGTCGTTTTCTATTGTTACTACCGCCATTCTAAAATTATTTACTGTAGTAATCTTGCCACCAGTTTTCTCAAGTTCAGCAATATATTGGGCAATACAACTTTGTAGTTTTTCTAATTCAATTGGCTCAGCTTCTCTTACTTCCTGTACAATATATTTATCACCGGCTTTTTGTTTTAAGATAGATAATAAATCCTTTTTACCTGTTGAGGTTAAACTTTCATTTTTCGTTGCTGGTTTTTCCTGTGTTTGGAGTTTTGCAGTTGGAGTTGTATTGTTAAATTGTTGAGCTGTTATATGTTTAAGTTCTGGTTCTTCAACTTTTAAACTTTGAACATTAACATCACTTTCAATTTTTAAAACTGCAGCTTGAGGAACTATTTTTTGTTCCCCTTTAGGGGTTAGGGGTTGCCCTACTGATTTTATTGGTTTGTAGCTAATGGCTACTGCACCATCAATTCGTTTTTTTTTTACTATTTGTCCGTTATCAACAGTTAAATCAATAGCCTGTTGTAAAAAGTTAAGTTTAATTAACGCAAACTCTACGTGCAGCTTTTTGTTTCGAGCCATTTTATAACCCATTTCTGCATCGTTCAATATATTTAAAGCAGCTACTAAATAACTGGCATTGGTAGTGGTTGCTGTAGCAAAATACTTTTCCTGCATACCCTCTACTACATCTAGCAATTGAGCAGCTTTAGGGTCTTTACACACCAGTATATTTCTTAAAAATTCTGCAAATCCATTCAGTACTGTATCACCTTCAAAACCTTTACTATTAATTTCATTATACAACAATAAAGCACTTGCCAAATCTTGTTGTTGTAATGATGATAGTAATTTAAAGTAGTAATCGTGATCAAGTATGTTAAGGTTATCAATAGTGTTTTGATAATTTACTTCGCCATTGGTAAAGCTTACAATTTTATCCAATATACTCAAAGCATCACGCATACATCCCTCACTCTTTTGAGCAATAATTTGTAGCGATGCTTTATCAGCTTTTATATGTTCCTTATCAACAATTTCCTGTAAATGTTGTGCGGTATCGTTATTGGTGATTCTTTTAAAATCAAATATTTGACAACGAGATAAAATGGTTGGAAGTATCTTATGTTTCTCTGTTGTTGCTAAAATAAAAATGGCGTACGATGGTGGCTCTTCAAGGGTTTTAAGAAAAGCATTAAAGGCACTGGCACTTAGCATGTGCACCTCATCTACAATATATATTTTGTACTTGCCAGCTTGTGGTGCAAAACGTACTTGCTCTACAAGTTGTCTTATATCATCTACACTGTTATTACTGGCAGCATCAAGTTCATGAATGTTAAGGCTAGCACCATCGTTAAAACTTTTACAGCTACTACAAGTATCACAAGCTTCACCATCTGGTTGCAGGTTAAGACAGTTAATGGTTTTAGCTAATATTCTGGCACAAGTTGTTTTACCTACGCCACGTGGTCCACAAAATAGAAAAGCATGTGCTAGTTGGTTATTCTTAATAGCATTTTTTAAAGTAGTGGTTATATGAGATTGACCAACAACAGTATCAAATGTTTGGGGACGGTATTTACGAGCAGAAACAATAAACTTATCCATACAAGTTGCAAGATAGGGGAGAAGCCTTATCTATGTTTTTTCTGTTAATTTTTTATTTTCTTTACTGTGAAAAAAAAGATAATAATATGCCAAAATTAGAATTCCAGCACCAAAAGGTATTGTAGCAAGATGCTTATAAGTATAACCCAGTAAAGGCTTATCCTCAAAGTGAAGAAATTCAGATAACATCCAATAGCTGTTGGCAATAATCCAAACAGTAACAGCCAAATTATGATACCGTTCGCTTATAATGTATCTGCTACGATATGTAATAATAATGGCTATAAGTAGTGTTGGAAAAATCATTGCAATACCCAGTGGTTTCCATACCATACACCAAGCCAAATCTTTAAACAGCCAAAACACAATATGTAGGTTTTCTGTTTGCCTGTATTTTACTACTAAATCTTTGTCCTCTTGTGTTGAATTAGTTTGCATTGTATTAAAACATTCGTGGCTAAATTCTAAAATGGATCATCATTTTCAAAACCTTCATCAAAGCTACCACTATTCATTTTACTGCCTTGTACAAAAAAGCGACCACCCTCGTTAGGTGCACTACCTATTGGACCAGGACCAGCTGGTTTCCAAGTGCCACCACCCATTAAGCCACTTATATTATCATCACCATCCATTTCTTCAAATTTTTGAATGTGTAATAATGCACGTAGTTTAATATTTTCTAAAGAACCATTTCTATGCTTTGCAATACGAATGTGGGTTTCACCCTTTATACTTTCGCCTTGTTCATTGGTATTAATGTCATGGTATTCTGGTCTGTAAATAAACATTACCATATCAGCATCCTGCTCAATGGCACCAGATTCACGCAAGTCACTCAACTGTGGTATTTTGTTACTTTCCTTTCTCGTTTCAACAGCACGACTTAACTGAGATAATGCAATAATCGGAATATTCAATTCTTTAGCTAGGGCTTTAAGATTACGAGATATAGTACTGATTTCCTGCTCTCTGTTACCACCTTTATCAGCATTACCAGTCATCAATTGCAAGTAGTCAATAATAATTAAACCTACATTGTGTTTGTTAACCAATCTTCTTGCTTTGGCTCTAAATTCAAATATGTTTAAGGCAGCTGTATCATCTATAAATAATGGAGCTGTTTCCAGGCGTTTAATACCCTTGCTATGCAATTGTTGGTACTCGTAATCTTCCAATTTACCACGCGATATTTTCTCTAAATGAATACCACTTTCTGCACTTAAAATACGAAGCACCAATTGGCTTGCACTCATCTCTAAACTAAAAAAACCAACACCAACAGGCTTGGTAGGGTGCAATGCTGCATTACGTGCAAGAATAACCAAATCCGTTGGTTGCCAGCCATAGGTTACCTTATCCAAACTTACAAATCCACTAGGCACACCGCTAATGTCGTCTTTTTGGTTTCTTAAATCATCTATACGATTAATGGTTTTTGCCAATACACTACTAATATCCTCAAAGTTTTTCTTTAAGTAGTTATTGGTAATGTTAAACATTTTGGTTTCACTTTCATCCAGCAAGTCAAATACATCTGTACTGTCTTCATAAGCATCGCCTATAATTTCACCACTTATTTTTATCAATTCTCTTTGTATAAACTTCTGCAATATGATTCTGGCGTGAGCATCAATATGTGCCGTACTCACCACCATATTGGTAAGTTTGCTAATGTAATATGGACCACCCACAATTTCCAGTTGACCCAATCTTTTCATTTCCTCTACAACAGTCAAAATATCAATAGGAATACCACGTTGCTGCATATCCCTCATTGCTGTAAAAATAAGTTGGTGTGCTTCTACATAAAAACACTCTGGTTTTAAGTTGGTATCTGTAAGGGTGTCAAATGCACTTTTTTCAAGCATTATTGCACCTAATACTGCTTCTTCTAGTTCTTTGGCTTGTGGTGGTATTTTACCATAAACCATTGTGCTCAAATCTAAGCTGGGTTTACGTTTTTGTCTATTTCTGCTGCTATTTATAATGTCCATTGTATAATGATGGGTTAAAGACCAATATTTTTTAATCATTAAAAACAATATTGGGGCGACGAATATAGGTGTCTGAAAATATGTTTTAATAAAAGAATTTATTGTAAAACATTGCACATTTTTACACACAATATAAATCTAATTCACAAACTCCACAGTTTATACACTGGATTTCAACAAACGCAATCGCTGTAATTAACACATTTTGATTTTATTAAGAAATTATTGACAAATGGATGTGACAAAAGAAAGATTCAAAATATAGTGAGATAATTAAAAAATCTTCTATATATCTATTTGAAATAAATACTGCTCTGTTTGTTTTAATATAACCAAACAAAAAAATTTAGCAAATCCCAAATTCATTAAATAGACCTCTTCGACAATTGAAACAAGTTTCGTCATTTCGATAGGTTCTTGCCCAAGAAATCTCATTAACATAAAATCTCCATATAAAGTCTTATAGGGCTTTATAGGACTCAGGTAGGGCTTACATAGGGCGTTGATAGGGATGTGTTTCTAATTCCCCTCTTCAGTGATAACCGAGAAAAAGTAACGCTTTTACGAAGGTTACGAGCATTGCTCTCGAGAAAAAGCAACGCTTTTGCGAAGGTTACGAACGTAGTTCTGGGGTGTTTCTAATTCCCCTCCCCCTGGAGGGGTGCAGGGGTGGTTTTTAACGCTCACTACCACAATACAGCTTGGTTAAATGTAAAAGTTCTCTAAAAAATATTATAGCCCGTTTTTTTTATTGCAAAAAATAAATAAATTGCTTTTCAAATGATGTTTACCAATACTATACTGCTTACCAAAAATGTAAGTTATGGAAAGGGTATTACAAACATTTAGGCAACTACTACAATACACTGCAACAGCAGTAATGTATCAATTTGTATCTATACAAAATGCTACTGCATTTATCCCAAATAATACTGCACCATTATCACTACTTTCTGTATCAATACAACACCATTTTGTATCAATACAATATCAAAATGCAGCAATACAAAATGATGAATATGCTCCAATATCATTTTGCAGCAATGCAAAATCTTTTTGTAAGGATGCAAATACAAAATGTATGCTTACAAAATGGTATTGTATGCATTACGCAGTTGGCGTTGGGCAAACAGCCGGGGCTGTTTTGGTACAAAATAGCCCTGTAATGCTGCAAAATCAATTTGTACTGCCACAACATAAAACTGTATTGGTGCAAAATGGTTTTGTATCACTACAATATAAAACTGTATTAAGTAGTAAGAACGATGAAATGCTTACTGCTATTGATTTACATTGTCATAGCCCACCGTTGTTACTGTGTAGTGTTTTAGCGTTTATTATTTAAGGTTTTAAAATCTTATAAAAAATTACATCATCTTTTGCGTACCGTGTATTTTTTGCACCGTTGCGTGAAATAATTTTTTAATTACTGAAATCGTTAACGTTGTAGTCTAAATTTCAGTTTAGTGGTAAGTTCTATAAATAAATATATTGAAGCATTTAGAAAAATAAGGAGAGACCGCACTCACGGCGATGCTCCTCACAAGCCAATATTGCTGATAAGCATTCTGCAATTATTTGCAACAAAATTTATTAAAGAAAATAGAATTTACTTAACACCCGAACTTGTTGCTTTATTTAGAGAAAACTGGGCAAAGCTGGTTACAACACAACACGACTGTAGAATTTCATATCCATTCTATTATTTAAGAAGCGATAAGTTTTGGCATTTAAAGCCAAAGAATAATTTTATAGAAGTAAGTAGCTTAGGTAGTTTGGTTAAAAGCTTTTCAAAGCTGAATGAAGCTATTGACTATGCAAGTTTTGATGAAGAATTATTTGTTTTGTTAGAAGACAAAATAAATCGTGATATTTTAATAACTTTCTTATTAGATACCTACTTTTCAGAAACAAAGAATAAGTTTAATAACAACAATGGCAATAATGAAATAGAAGATATTGAACAACAAATATTGAAAGAGGATGCTGTTGAATATGTTGCAGAAGTAAAGAAATTAATTAGAGAGAAAAAGGAAGAAGAGATTTTTTTACGTAGCAGTATTTTTAAAAGAGAAGTGCCTAAGATTTATAATTACACTTGTTGCATTTCGGGAATGAGAATAGATACAATGGAAAATATTTCAATGGTAGATGCCTGCCATATTGTGCCATTTAGCGAAAGCTATAACGATACTATTTCAAATGGAATTGCATTGTGTCCTAATTTACATAGGGCTTTTGATAGAGGATTGATTGGTATTGATGATGATTATAGGGTGATTGTATCTAATAAATTTGTTGAGATTGAAGCTTATTATAGTTTAAGAGTGTTAGAAGGGAAGGAAATTCTGTTGCCTAAACAGTTTAGCTATTATCCTTTAAAAACAAATTTTGAGTGGCATAGAAAGGAGTGTTTTAAAACCCAACAATAGATTTAATAAAAAACTAGTAGTAGAATATTTATGGAATACCAATTAGTATATCAACTTTTTCCTCGTTCATTTGGAGTCACAGATGAAATAAGAGCTGTTATATCTTGCTTTGAGAAAAATTATGAAAAAATAAAATCACCAACTAAGAATTTAAAAAGTGATGGAGTTTTGAAAATTATTTCCGCTGACTTAATAAACTTAAACTTT
>JAPLER010000275.1 GCA_026391115.1 Bacteroidota bacterium
ATTTTATAACATCATCACTATAACCATCAATAAAATATTTGGTTACTTCAAAGTTGTCATTTAGTTGCTGGTGCAATACAATCTTTCTATTTGGGCTATTGCTTATTTTAGGTACTAATGTAAAAGTGTTCATTTGGCTGCTTGGTTTTTGGCTAAAATCTTTTATACTAAAACCAAAATCATCTTGTAAATAAGTAAGGAAGTATTTGTTGACACTATTAATACTGTAACCCATAATGGCAACCAGCTTTTTACTTTTACCACCTACAAAATTATCCTTTGTGCCAAAGGCTTTTTTGTTAAGCTCATCCTGCTTTTGTTGTGTGCTATCTTGTGCATTAATGCTGCTAAATGCCACAATAGCTAGTAAGGTAATGAATACTTTTTTCATAAATTTTATTATTTGTTTAATTATAAATGTAACAGGAAGGAATAGTGTATGATATATTAGTGTTGATACAATATTGCCTCTAACATTTTGCATTGTTTAAATTCTTTTTAAATAGTCTTTATATACAAAGCCAAATTGGCTCACAATTTTTGGTAATTCATCAAAAGTATAACTATCTAGTTTACGTTTAATACTGCCAAATTTTAAACACCAATTATCAATGGCTTTTACATCACATACTTGCTTGCCTTTGGCATTGGTTTTTGTCCAACTTGCCTTTCATTTTTTCAATGGCTGCTTTGTGTGGGTCATTATCTTTTAAATGCTTAATCATTGCAGTGGCTTCATCGTAAGTAAGTTCTTTGCTGCTGGTAGCTCTGCCACCAGTAAAGCCCATAACCATTACTTCTTTATCTTCTTTGGCAATGTTGCGTTTGCTAATAATGGTGTTGATGCACACGAGTTGTTGTTTAGTTATATTCATTGTCCCACATTTTATTTCTTATGTAAGTTTCAGGGTCTGCTTTGCTACGCCAGTTGTTATCTTTTAAATATTTTTCATAGGGCTTAATGCCATTGAGTGCTTTTATTTTCTCCATTTTATTCAACTTATTAAAATGATTTTCGGCACGTATTTTATTAATCTTTTTATTGTATGCAACCCAAAAATCTATGAAGCTCACTTCGTAATCTGCCTCTACAATATTGGTGGTAGCACTGCACCATTTGCCTTGTAAAAACTCGGTAAGTGTTACTGGCAAAACCTTTTTAAAAGCTGCCATAGTTTCATTGTCCATTTTTGCAGCACTGCAATCAAATCGCAATAGTTGCAGCTCTCCATACAACACTTGTATTTCTCCTGCATACTTTGGATTGTAAATGTTAAATAGTCTCATTAGAATAATTTTTGTTGTGGTGCTTTTTCCCTTTGCTTTTTAATTTCATCAACTACGTCTTGTAAAACCAAGAGTGTTGAAGTAAAAAACTCATTTGAATTAAATGCGTGTAAAAAAGAGCTGTTATGTATTGTTTCAACTTCAATGTAACTCATAAGGTTTTCATTTGAAACACTTGCCAAAACCTCTGCCTTTATTTCATCTCTTATAACTTTTTTAATATGTAAATACAACTTTGCTTTATAAATTTTTTTTTCATTAGCATTGGCAAGGTCGTAGGCATATTTCTCGTAATGCTGTAGATATTCGTATTTTTTATCAATATCAACTTTTGTAAGCTCTTGCATATTCATCACATCAAAAGTGTCTATTGCTTTATCAATTTCAGCAGTTAAATCTTTCACTGCATCCGTAAATCCATCTTCACCCAAATTGATAGTTTCACTTATTGCTTCAGTGAAATATTTAATGCTGGCAAATAGTTCTTTAATTAGTGTTGATTCTATTTTCATACTTTATAAATTTCTACTATCGTTAGGGTCATTGCGTTCATCTTCATAATCATCGTCATAATAATTATCATCGTTAAAATCGTCATTAGGCAAGTCATCGTCTACAGCATCACCAACTCGCCAACCACAAGCACTACATTGTTGGTCTTCCCATTCCTCGCTGCCAACGCCCCAAATTGAAGGGCAGTTTAAACATTCGCTAAGCATTGTATATTGTTTTATTTGGTTTACAATTTTCATTGGCTTTGGTTACACCAGCACTCATTAAATCAATAAATTCTTTAGCACAGGTAATGCTGTAAAATGTATTGGCAAAACCTTGTATTTGCCATCTGTTGTGCCTGTATGTAAGGCAATAGCCTTTGTAGTGTTCTTGTTGCATAGATTTAATATTTAAAATCTGTCCAGTGAATAATATAGCCTTTCCAAGTGTCTTTATCTTTTGGAAAAAACCAATTTACAAATTCGATGTATGTCAATCCATCGTTTCTAATAAGAGCCTCAACCTTGTTACGATGCAAGTATTTATCATCATCAATAGTAATTTCAATAACACCCCATTTTTTAATTGTCATAAACACCTCTTGCACACTTACACAGGTGCTTAGGTTATCAATATCTTTATTAAACTGCTGGTAATGCTTGGTGCGTACCCCATAAGCCATATGCAACGCCATTCCTGCCTTAAATCTGTTACTTTCTCGCAGGGTGTGTATCTTTTGCCCACTTAGTATTTTTTCTTTAAAATTTGTGGGCGTTCCATCGTCAAACTTTTGTTTAAATCCTAGTATCATAAGTTTTCTATTTATTAAAATGTTTGTTTAAAATTTCAAGTAATTCAAATATTGTTAATTCAAATCCAGCTAGTGACTCATCAGTTCCAAACTTGCCACAATCGGCACTAAATTCAAGTTTTAACAATCCATCCTCTTGGCTAATTTCAACACTATGTTTTACTTCTTTAGGGTCTTTGTATAATATACTCATCGATACTTATTTTAAACTTTCAACTACTTGTTTTACCAACCACTCCATTGCAGGTGGTGTTACTGCATTTCCCAATTGTCTTACCTGTTGTTTACCATTGCCACACACCACATAATCTTTATTAAAAGCCATTGCCAATTTTATTTCTTTGGGTCGTAGGGTTCTATAATAACAGTTCTCAATAGTTGGCTCTGTGCTTGTAACAAGGCTGTGTCTATCTACACAAGTGGCTGTGCCAATTGCATCGGTAATTGATGATGCTTGTAATGTTTTATAGGCATAACTTATAAAGCTGGTGCAATCTTTATTTGGTGTTACTAAACTAAATGTTTGCCTTGTAGTTTGCGTTTGTGTTGGCTCAAATACACTACGCACCATATTATCTTGCAATGTGTGTTCTCCCTTAATTATAAATGGCATTACTACATTCATTACTGCTGCTGTAGCCAATGTATCAAACCTGCCAGTATTGGCACTTTGCACCCTAAAGCCAATGCCTGTGCTGTGTTGATTGTTGATGATGAGATTGTGAGCAGGATATTTTTTTAAACCATACTCAATACGCTTAATAGTATTTGGGCTTAATGGCTTCGACTTGTCACCAATTCTGTTGCCTATATCAGTCCAATCAATACAGTTGTAAGCAGCGTAATAGTAAGGCTCTACAATGCTTGTGCAAGTTGGGCAGCAATACATATATTGCTTTCTGTATTTGCCATATTTTATGTGTGGGTTTTTCCAGCTTTGCACACTGGCAACATCTTTATTGCAAGTGGTACAATTGGCGTTGGGTGTATAGTCTAAGTTGGGTGATTTGTTACCTTTTTTCCAAAACACAATATACATTCTGTCTCTGCTTTGTGGCGTTGGGTGGCAGTGCATAGAGTTTAAGTAAACACACTTATGCAAGTAACCTAAAGCATACATTGCATTTAACCAAGCATCAAACATTATCCAATTACGAGCATCAACAACATTCTCAACAATAATGGCGTTGTAGTTGTGATACTCTGCAAATCTTATTACATCCCACATAGTGGCTCTGCTACGTTCTGCTGCTGCATCTAACACATTTGTATCAAACAAATCAATTTGCTTTTTAACTTGCTTTTGTCCTTTGGCAAGGCTGTGGTTGGTACATTCAGGGCTTGTAATTAAAATGTCTGTAGATGGATACCTACGTGGGTCACAAGCACTAATATCTGTGCAATCGTGCAAGGTGTTTGGAAAGTTGGTGTTGTGGGTTTCAATGGCAAGTTTCCAGTGGTTAAGTGCCAACTTAACTTCTGCACCTGCTGCCTCTGCACCTTGACTACTACCACCAGCACCACAAAATTGGTCTGTTACTGTTATGTATGAATTTTTACGTGGCATTAATGTGTTTGTTTATAATTTGATACTCTTGCTAAGGCTCTTAAATAAACCCTGTATTTGGGGTGTTTGCGTAGCGTTATTCGTTCAATCCAATTAACTGCTATGTGCATTTTTTCGCTGGTTATTATTCGCATAGTTTTATTTTGAGTTTCTTAATTTATTCCAAATGTTTTTTCGTATTGTGCCAAGTAATGCAAGTGAGTAATTTTGATAAGCCAGTTTATACTTTAACATTACTTCTACAACTTGCAGCCATTGGCTTAGTGTTTGGTCTGCTTTAAACTGGTTGCATTCGTAGCAACAATTCACAATGTTTCCTTTATCCTCTCCTCCAAGGCTTTTTGGGAAAACGTGGTCTCGTGTAAATCCTCCAGCATTTTTCACTTTTCTTTTGCAATAAAAACAAACAACCTTAAGTCTATATAGTGAAGCGTCCATTTTAATACTGTTTAATTAGTCTTTAAATAGTGGTGGTTCTGCTGATTCTGCAAATTCTAGTTTTGTTACTGGCTCTGCTGGCACACTCATTTGCATTTCTTTGGGTTTGCTTTTGGGCTTGGGTTTCTTTTTCCCTTTGGGTAGTTCCAAAACTTTATGGTCGTAATCTTCACCCCACGCTTTTTTTGCACCATCTTCCCAAATAATAAAATTCTTATTGCCACCAAACCTGCTTATGGGAAACATTACATATTTTTCAACATACATTTTTATGTGGCAAAGCCTTTTAACATTCATTGCACTGCTGCCATCAGGCTCTTTGCCTTTTAAGTGGCTAATGACTATAATAATTTTTCTTTTGCCAATGCTTTTTCCAAAACAAAACTTATTGAACAATTGT